>CAUUIU010000415.1:0-3008 GCA_963545025.1 uncultured Sphingopyxis sp.
CTCGTGGGCTCGGAGATGTGTATAAGAGACAGATCTGGTGTCGGCCGACCGGCTGGCGCGGGCGCGGCAATGGGGGCTTGCGATCCGCCTGGCCCAGCGGCTGACCGGCGGCGTCGAGGCACCGCTGAAAGCGAGCGGCATCGCATTGGTCGACGGAAAGCTGCGCCTGTGCCTCGACACCGGCTGGCATCATCTGCGCGGCGAATCGGTCGAACGCCGGCTGCGCGTCCTCGCGCAGGCGCTCGATGCGAAGCCGGAGCTTGTGCTGCTTTAGACTTCGATCGCCGCGTTTGCGTCAATTTCGCTCATCACCAGCTTGCCGTTGACGACGGCGAAACCCATCCGTCCCTCGACCAGGTCGAGCGCGGCATGGCCGAACACGTCGTAACGCCAGCCACGCATCATCTGGATGCCGTCGCCGCGCGATCCGGCGGCGAGTGCTTCCAGATCGTCGCTGCGCGCGATCAGCCGCGCCGCGACATTCAGCTCGCGCGCGCGAATTTTGAGGAGCAGCTTGAGCAGGTCGGCAACCAGCGTGCCTTCCTTGCCAAGGCCGGGGCCACGGGGGGCGCGGTCGGGCATCTCGTCCTTCGACATCGGTTTCGCATTGGCAATTGCGTCGAGCAGGCGGCCGCCGATATCGTTGGTGCGCCACGTCGCCGACAGACCGCGAACGCGGCCCAGCCCGTCCTGATCCTTCGGCGGATGCGCGGCGAGGTCGGCGAGCGTCTCGTCCTTGACGATGCGGCCGCGCGGCAGATTCTTGTTCCGTGCCTCGCGCTCACGCCACGCGGCCAGCGCCTGCAGGCGGCCGAGCACGTCGGGCTTGCGTGTCGGGATCTTGATCCGCTGCCACGCCTTGTCGGGGTCGAGACTATAGTTGGCCGGATCGGCCAGCTTTTCCATTTCCTCGTCGAGCCAGTGACCGCGGCCGGTCTTGACCAGCTTGTTCAGCATCATCGGAAAAATCTTGGCGAGATGGGTGACGTCGCCGACTGCATAGTCGATCTGGCGTTTGTCGAGCGGCCGGCGGCTCCAGTCGGTAAAGCGCGCACCCTTGTCGAGTTGCAGGCCGATCCACGCCTCGACCAGGTTCGAATAGCCGACCTGTTCGGCCTGACCCAGCGCCATCTGGCCGATCTGCGTGTCGAAGATCGGATGCGGCGTCTTGCCGGTCAGGTTGAAGATGATTTCGACATCCTGCCCGCCGGCATGAAAGACCTTCAGCACATCCTCATTGTCGACGAGCAGATCGAGCAGCGGCTGGAGATCGATGCCGCTCGCCATCGGATCGATCGCGGCGGCATGTTCGCTGTCGGCGACCTGAATCAGACAGAGTTCGGGCCAGAAGGTGTTTTCGCGCATGAATTCGGTATCGACCGCGATGAAATCGCTGCCCTTGATCAGGTTTACAAATTCGGCGAGCGCGGCGCTGGTTTCGATGAGCGGATGGATTTGCATGCCCCGGCCTATACAGCGACTCGCGCGGCACGGGCAGGAAAAAATACCCCCCGCAAACAAAGTGCGACAAAGGGGTAGGATGGCCCTTCGCCCTTGACAAAAGCCCCGCCGCCCTGCCTTAGGCGCGGCCAGATTGGCGCGCTTTTTCGGCGCGCTTCCGGACATCGAAAGACGAGAAACATGCACGCCTATCGCACCCATAATTGTGGCCAGCTCCGCGCCGAGAACGTCGGCCAGAATGTCCGCGTCTCGGGCTGGGTGCATCGCAAGCGCGATCATGGTGGGCTGCTCTTCGTCGACCTGCGCGATCATTATGGCCTGACGCAGATCGTTGCCGACAGCAGCGACGCCGCCTTTGCGACCCTCGACGGCCTTCGCGTCGAAAGCGTTGTGACGATCACGGGCGACGTCGTCGCGCGTTCGGCGGAAACGACCAACGCGAACCTGCCGACCGGCGCAATCGAAGTGCGCGCGCGCGAGGTTGCGATTCAGTCGGCGGCGATTGAACTGCCGATGCCGGTCGCGGGCGAGCAGGAATATCCCGAGGATATCCGCCTCAAGTACCGTTTCCTGGACCTCCGCCGCGAACGCCTCCACGCCAACATCATGCTGCGCTCGAACGTGATCGCGTCGCTCCGTCGCCGCATGGTCGATCAGGGCTTCACCGAATATCAGACGCCGATCCTGACCGCCTCGTCGCCCGAAGGCGCGCGCGACTATCTGGTACCGAGCCGCGTCCACCCCGGCAAATTCTATGCGCTGCCGCAGGCGCCGCAGATGTTCAAGCAGCTACTGATGGTTGCTGGCTTCGACCGCTATTTCCAGATCGCGCCCTGCTTCCGCGACGAGGATGCGCGCGCCGACCGCTCGCCCGGCGAATTCTACCAGCTCGATTTCGAGATGAGCTTTGTCACGCAGGACGACGTGTTCAACGCGATCGAGCCCGTGCTCGCAGGCGTGTTCGAGGAGTTTGCGAACGGCAAGGCGGTGACACCGGCGGGCTCGTTCCCCCGCATTCCGTACCGCGAGTCGATGCTGAAGTACGGCAACGACAAGCCTGACCTGCGTAACCCGCTGATCATCACCGATGTATCGGCGCACTTCACCGGCTCGGGCTTCGGCCGCTTCGCCGACATCGTCGCCGCGGGCGACGTCGTGCGCGCGATCCCCGCGCCCGCGACCGCCGAGAAGAGCCGCAAATTCTTCGACGACATGAACAGCTGGGCGCAGGGCGAGGGCTTCGCTGGCCTCGGCTATGCGACGCGCAAGGGCGGCGAATGGGGCGGCCCGATCGCCAAGAACCACGGCACCGACAAGATGGACGCGCTCGCCGCTGAGTTGGGCATCGGCCCCGACGACGGCCTCTTCTTTGCTGCCGGCAAGGAAGCGACTGCCGCAAAGCTCGCCGGTTTCGCCCGCACGCGCGTCGCCGAGCAGCTCGAGCTGATCGACCCGAACAAGTTCGAAATGTGCTGGATCGTCGACTTCCCGACTGTCTCTTATACACATCTCCGAGCCCACGAGACACAGAGCGATCTCGTTTGCCG
>CAUUIU010000416.1:0-3005 GCA_963545025.1 uncultured Sphingopyxis sp.
CCCCACGCCCCAGCGCGCGCGCCACACCCGCGCACAGCCTCTCGAAGGTCGCGGCGTCGATTTCGGCGCGCTCGAACTTCGCCCAGGCATTGCCGTCGGGGTCGATGCTGTTGACGCGGCGCACGAAATCGCGCGGCAGCCCGCGTTCTTCCTCGAGCCGGTTGAACGCCTCGAAGGGCGACGCCGTGATGACGCCGCCAAAGTCGAAAATAACGGTCGTGTAGGTCATGAGGGGGAGAGCGATCCTATTTCTTGGCGGGATTGGCGACACGCGTGCCCGACCAGCTCGCATCGTCGATCGTCAGGTCGAGCCGATCGGGCGAGCGCACGGTGTCGAGCAGGAAGACCGAAGGCCCGCTCGCCGCGAGGATCGCATCCATCGCCTTTTCGAGCGGGATGGTGACGGTCGGGATGCGCGCATAGCTCGACTTGATCTCGACCTTGTTCGGTCCGGTGCGTGTGACGGTGATCGTCACGCCGTTTTTCGACGACCCGCGCGCATCGGAGATGACGTCGCCCTTGTAGGTGCCCGCGACGCGGTCGGCGAGGTCGGCCTTGTGCGCGGGCACGGCCTTCGGTGTTTCGGCGAACGCCGCTCCGGCGGGAAGCAGAAGCGCGAGCGAGGCGGCGAGGGCAAGGGTGCGAAGCATGGTTGGTCCTTTCGTGCGGCGGTGAAAGGGATTGCTCCTTGCGACCCTCATGGAACGACAACGATCCCCTTTTTGGGGTCGGCCTGTCCCGAGAGCATCTCCCGATAGGCAGCGAGCGCCGCCTCGCCGCCGCTGCGTTTATCGACGCTCGCGAGCCGCGGCGCAACGTCCATGAAGGCAAGCCACGCCTCGGCGATCTTCTGCCCGAAGACCGCGCCGCCCCAGTCGGCGATGCGTTTCTGGCTGCGGCCGGGAGCGAAGAAGCCCTGCCGCTCGGGGCCAGGCAATCCTTCGGCATCGGCCTGTGCATCCCAGTGCGACTTGCCGACGACGATCGAGGCCTGAAGCTGGCTACCGAAATGGCTGTGCACGGTCCGCGTCACCGCGCCATTGCCGGCCATGTCGACGAGCGCCGCGGGCGTGGACGCGTTGAGCGTCATGATCTGGTCGTAGCTGACGACGCGGTCGTAGATGCCCTGTGCGGCGAGTGCGTCGACATTGGCGGCGCTGGTCAGCCCGATGGTTTCGGGGCGGTCGGCGCGCTGCCCCAGCGCGAAGCCCAGGCCGATCGCGGTCTTGCTCGACGCGCTGGCGATCAGGATCTGCTGGACGCCATAGTCGCCCTCATCCTCGAACTGGTCGGCGATCAGCCAGCCGGTGAGGAAGAGCGGACGGAACACCGGCCAGTAATCGTGATCGGCGGCGCGGTAATCGGGCAGCGCCTCGATCCGCTGATAATTGTTGTAAATCGGGGGCAGGGTGGTGCGGCGCGGGGTCACATCGGTGAAACCGCCCGGACCCGCCTTGCCAACGCTCAGCACGGCCTCGCTTGCCATCGGATAATAGCCATAGAAGCAGTCGCCGACCGACACGCCCTCGGCCGTGCTTTCGGTCACCGTCGCGAAACCCCAGACGGGCAGGCGGCCGGGGGTGTCGCGCTCGGCAAAGAAATCCCAATAGCCCTGATCGTTGCCGAAGAGGCCGGCCGGCTTGCCGAACACGGCATAAGTGATGTTGTTCGCGGTCATCGCATAGCTGTCGATGTGCACACGCACCTGCCCCGGTGCGAGCGGTGCGTCGGAGCCCTCAATCAATTGGGCGTGCGTGATATCGTCGCGATCAATGTCGATCGCCCAGCTCTTCGTGCTCATTCCGGACCCCTCCGATGTCTTGCCCGCGGTTGCGGGATGATCGATAGTCATACAGATGGCAACGGCGCTGACAATCGCGGTCAAACGCATTCACGAACCGGCCGGTCCCAGCGACGGCACGCGTTTCCTCGTCGACCGGCTGTGGCCGCGCGGCGTGTCGAAGGAAAAAGCGGCGCTGGCGGCCTGGCTGAAGCCGCTGTCGCCGAGCGACGGGCTGCGCAAGCGTTACCACGGCGAAACCGCCGATTCGGATGAAGCGTGGAATGCGTTTCGGCTGGATTATTTCGCCGAGCTCGACGCTGGCGGCGAGGAGGTCAAGGCGGCGCTCTTCACCCTCGATGCCGCGGCGAGTGCGGGGCCGGTGAGCTTGCTTTATGCCGCGAAGAGTGCGGAACGGAACAATGCCGTTGCGCTCCGCGAGTGGCTGGAGCGGCGCTAGGAAAATAGCCTTCGTGCCCCCGCGAAGGCACGGGATTCTCTCAGCCCACCGTCGTCCCGAGCAGCGACCCGATCGCGATCGTCACGGCCATGGCCATCGCACCCCAGAAAGTAACCCGAACGACCGGCCGCAGCATCGGCGCATTGCCCGCCCGGGCGCCAAGCGCGCCGAGGATTGCGAGAAAGACGAGCGACGCCGCGGACACGGTGAGGGGCAGCGAATCGCCCTGATCGACCAGCACCGTTCCCAGCGGCAGCGCTGCGCCGATCGCGAAGCTCGCCGCCGAAGCCGCCGCCGCCTGGACCGGCCGCGCCGCCATCGCGTCGGTCATGCCCAGCTCGTCGCGCAGATGCGTGTCGAGCGCATTATGCTCGGTCAGCTGCACCGCGACCTGCTCGGCGAGCGCGCGGTCGAGACCGCGCTCCTGATAGATTTGGGTCAGCTCCTCAAGTTCGAACTCGGGATCGGCGGCGAGGTGGCGCTTCTCCAGCTCGACATCTGCTTTTTCGGCGTCGCCCTGCGAGCTCACCGACACATATTCACCCGCCGCCATCGACATCGCGCCGGCGACGAGCCCCGCGGCGCCGGTAACAAGGATCGACGATGGCGACGCGCCCGCCGCGGCGACGCCCGCGATCAGGCTGGCGGTCGAGACGATCCCGTCGTTGGCGCCGAGAATCGCGGCGCGCAGCCAGCCGATCCGCGTCACGGCATGATCTTCACGGTGCATGACCTGTCTCTTATACACATCTCCGAGCCCACGAG
>CAUUIU010000417.1:0-2999 GCA_963545025.1 uncultured Sphingopyxis sp.
CCCCTCCCCCGCCCGCGCCGCGCGTCGGTGCCGCAGATGATATCTTCGGCGCCGACGCGATGGCGGTCGCCCGCAAGCGCCTCTATGCCGAGCATGGCGGCGGCAGCGTTTCGAAGATCATGGTCGATCAGGCCGAGGTCCGCGTCGGCCGCGGCAAAGAGACCTATGTCTGGGATGCCGAGGCCTGGTTCGGCGGCGATATCGACAAGCTCGTCGTCAAAAGCGAGGGCGAAGGCGAGTTCGGTGGCGGCTTCGACACGGGCGAGACGCAGGCGCTGTGGAGCCATGCGATCGGGCCCTATTTCGACGTACAGGCGGGCATAAGGCAGGATTTCGGTCCCGGCGCCTCGCCGACCCACGCAGTCATCGGCTTCGAGGGGCTTGCGCCCTATTGGTTCGACATCGAGGGTGCGCTGTTCGTGTCGCACAAGGGCGATGTCACCGCGCGCTTCGAGGGCAGTTACGATCAGCGCATCACCCAGCGGCTGATCCTGCAGCCGTGGAGCGAACTCAATTTCGCAGCGCAGGATATCGCCGAACGCGATGTCGGTGCCGGGCTGTCGAGCGTCGAGCTTGGCGTGCGCCTGCGTTACGAGATCGTGCGCGAACTGGCGCCTTATGTGGGATTTGTCTGGGAGCGAAAGGTCGGCAAGACCGCCCGCCTCGCGCGCGCCGCGGGCGAAGATACGTCGCGCCCCGCCGTTGTCGCGGGGGTGCGCTTCTGGTTCTGATGCGCGCGACGCATTGATGTAACATGCCGCTCGTCTATCGAGGTTTCATCGATTCGCCCGCGCATGGAGCCACTCAATGTACAACCGCCGCCATTTCCTTGCCGGGGCGACGCTCGCCGGCCTTGCCGCTCCCGCGATCGTCCGCGCGCAGGGGCTCTTGCGCGATTTTCCGTTCAAGCTCGGCGTCGCGGCGGGCGATCCCGCGAGCGACGGCTTCGTGATCTGGACGCGCCTCGCGCCCGAACCGATGGAACGCCACGGCGGCATGCCGCTCACCAACGTCGAGGTCGACTGGGAGGTCGCGAGCGACGGCGGTTTCAGGGATGTCGTGGCGCGGGGTACCGAACTCGCGCGCCCCGAACTCGGCCACAGCGTCCATATCGAGGTCGCGGGGCTGCAACCCGACCGCCCCTATTATTACCGCTTCACCGCCGCCGGCGAGCGCAGCCTGCGCGGGCGCGCCCGTACCTTGCCCGCCCCGGGCGCCAAGGTCGACGCGCTGAAATTCGGGGTCGCCGGATGCCAGCATTATGAATCGGGATTCTATGGCGCGTACCGCCACATGGCACGCGAAGACCTGGCCTTCGTCTATCATTATGGCGACTTCATCTATGAATACCGGCAGGACTATCTGTTCGACAGCGGCCTGCCGATCCGCCCGGTGCGGCAATATGCGCAGCGCGCGTTGTTCGACCTCGACGATTTCCGCGGCGCCTATGCACAGACCCTGCTCGACATCGACCAGCAGGCGGTGCGCTCGGTCCACGCCCATCTGTCGAGCTTCGACGACCATGAAATCCGCAACGACTGGGTGTCGGACATCGACAATTGGAAGATGGGTCTCGACGGCAACGATCCCGACGCCGCGCCGCCCGAAGTGTTCATGCTGAAGAAGCAGGCGGCGATGCAGGCGTGGTACGAACATATGCCGGTGCGCAGGGCGCTGCTGCCGCGCGGGGGCATGGTCGCGGCGCACCGCGAGTTCCGCTATGGAGACCTGATGGCGATGCAGCTGCTCGATACGCGGCAATATCGCACCGACCAGCCGTGCGGCGACGGCTTCAAACCTGCCTGTCCCGAAGTGTTCGCCAAGGAGGCGCAGGTGCTCGGCAAGGCGCAGGAAGAATGGCTGGGCCGCAACCTCGCCAAGGGCGGTGCGACGTGGAACGCCTTTGCGCAGCAGGTCACGATGATGTCGCTCGACCGGCGGCGCAAGCCCGACGAGCCCAAGGAGATCCTCAATCTCGACAGCTGGGCGGGCTATGAAGCGCCGCGCGAGCGCATCCTGGCGCGCATGGCGGGGCTCAAGAACAACATCGTGCTGACCGGCGACGAGCATCAGAATTTCTGCGGCGATCTGGTGCGCGGCGACAAGGTGGTCGGCGCCGAATTCGTCGCGACCTCGATCTCGAGCGGCGGCGACGGCAGCGACGAGCGGCAGGGAACCGCCGACTGGCTGAAGCTCAACCCCGAACTCAAATTCGCCAACGACCAGCGCGGCTATGTCGTGTGCGAGGTCGGCCGCGAGGCATGGCAGACGCATTTCATGGTCGTCGACAAGGTGACAACGCCGGTGAACACGCTGTCAAAACGCGCGACCGGCGTGGTCGAAAACGGCGTTGCCGGGATCAAGATGGCTTAGCGCGTAGCGGCTTTGAGCCGGGCAATCACATCCTCGTCGCGGATGCGGCGCCAGCGCGCCTCGACAAAGCTGTGGACGCCGAACAGGAAGAGACCGCCCGCCACGAGTAAATAGAGCCAGGTGTGCTCGGTCAGCGCCGACAGTGCATCACCCAGCCCCTTGACCTCGCCCGCGGAGCCGAACCAACCCGCCCGGACGAGCGAGACGCCGATGACGGCGAACACGACGGCGCGCGCGGCAAGCCCGGCGCGGCCGACGGGCACGACCCATGTGGGAGCCTCCGCGGCCACGCCTTTCATGAATTCGGTGGTCCAGGCCTTGATCGCCTGATGCGCGGCGGCGGCAAGAAAACAGGCCCCGATCGCGCCCAGCAAAGTGCCCCCCAACGGCAAATCGAGCAGCATTCCCGCCGCCGCCTGTTCGCGCTCGCCGTCGCCGCCAGCCGTATCGCCGGATGCGAGACGGACGGCCGCCCAGGCCAGGATGAAATGAGCGATCCCGCTGGCGGCATAACCGATCCGCACCGCAACCCCTTTTGCATCGTCGCCCTTGCCTTCGCTGTCGAGCGCGGCGCCATAGCTGTCTCTTATACACATCTGACGCTGCCGACGAAGCTAGAAGTGTAG
>CAUUIU010000418.1:0-2980 GCA_963545025.1 uncultured Sphingopyxis sp.
GATCGCTCAGTGTCTCGTGGGCTCGGAGATGTGTATAAGAGACAGGCTGATAGGCATAGGGTGCGGGCGGCAAACGGTCCTGCGCCGACAATGGCGCCGCGATCACGCCGAACAAGGCAAAGACGGCAAAGCGCATGCTCACTTCATCGCCTCCAGCTTGGCGATGATCTCGGGCACCTGTTCGGCCAGGATCACGCCCTGGATCTGCTCACGAATGATGCCCTTGCCGTCGATCAGGAAGGTTTCGGGGACGCCCGACGAGCCGAGTGCGATCTGGACGCTGCTCTGCATATCCGACCCGATCCGGTCGAACGGATTGCCGAATTCATTGAGAAACGCCGCGACATCCTCGGGCCGGTCGCGGATCGCGATGCCGTCGATCGGTACGCCCGCAGCCTTTAGCGCTTCGAGCTGCGGCGCCTCGGCGCGGCACGGGATGCACCAACTCGCGAAGACGTTGACCAGCCGCGGCTTCCCGTCGGCCAGTTGGCTGCTTTTCAGCCCCGCTACGCCTGCGGTCGCGGGCGGCAGGTCGAACAGCGGCATCGGCTTGTCAATCCACTGCGACTGGATCAGCGTCTCGGCCGGCGTCGTCAGCCGATAGACGAACGCCCCGAACAACAGCCCCATGATCGCGAGGGGGACAAAAAGGACCCATCGGTTCTTCATGGCGCAAATCGCTCCTGTGCCTTGCGGGTTCGGCGCGCGCGCCACAGTGCCACCAATTGCGCCCGGCCGAGCATCGACAGCGCAGCACCCAGCGCGATCAGACCGCCGCCCAGCCAAATCCACCATACGAGCGGCTTCCACCACAGGCGTAACTGATAACGGTCGGCGCGGCCGTCGTCGCTCGTCACAGGCTGGCCGAGCACCGCATAAAGCTGTCCGCCGGGCCGCGTCAGCAATGCCGCCTCATTGGTCTCGGTCGGTGCGGTGCCCATCAGGCCGGGGAACATCCGCGACTCAGGCCGCATCGTGAAGGATGCACCCCCCGATGTCGTGGCGACCAACATGCCCTCGATCGCCGTAAAATTCGGTCCGGCAACCGGCTTGACCCCGACGAAGCGCACCGCGAAATCGCCGACCTTCACCACCTCGCCCGGCGCCGCGGCGACCAACCGTTCCTTGATGAAGGCGCTTTCGGCGCCCATGCCGGCGAGGCACACGGCAACGCCGAAATGCGCGATCACCATGCCCCAGGTCGGCAGCGGCGTGCGGCGCAGGTTGCGGCCCCACAAGGGCGCCAGGCTCGCGACCGCGACCACGCCGGCGACCGTCATGCCGAGCAGCGGCAAGATGCCGATCTTTCCGCCGAAGATCGCGAGCAGCACCAGCACCAGCGCGCCGGCAAACACCGCGAGCGGCAGCCGCGACCAGAGCTTCCGGCCGTCATCCTTGCGCCAGCTGAGCAGCGGCCCCATTATCATCACGAGGCAGAGGATCAGCGCCAGAGGCCCCGCGACCTTGTTGTAATAGGGCGGCCCGACCGAAATCTTCTCGCCCATCGCTTCGGCAACGATCGGATAGAGCGTGCCAAGGAGGACGAGCGCCAAGATCGTCGTCAGCAGCAGATTGTTGATGACCAGCGCGCCCTCGCGGCTGAGCAGCGCGAACTTCTTGCCCTCGGCGACCGTCCCGGCGCGCAGCGCGAACAGGGTCAGCGCGCCGCCGATATAGATCGCCATCAGCGCCAGCAGAAAGGTGCCGCGCTCGGGATCGACCGCAAAGCTGTGAACGCTGGTGAGCAGGCCCGACCGCACGATGAAGGTGCCGACCATCGACATCGAGAAACCGATCACCGCGAGCATCACCGTCCAGGCGCGCAACGCGTTGCGTGTCGCGGTGACCGCGACCGAGTGCAACAAAGCCGCGCCCGCCAGCCAAGGGATCAGCGAGACATTCTCGACCGGGTCCCAGAACCACCAGCCGCCCCAGCCGAGCTCGTAATAGGCCCAATAGCTGCCCGCGGTGATGCCCAGCGTCAGGAATATCCAGCTGCCAAGGACCCACGGCCGCATCGCGCGTGCAAACGCCGGGCCAACCTCGCGCGTAATCAGTGCACCGACGGCAAAGCTGAACGCGACCGACAGACCGACATAGCCGACGTAAAGCGTCGGCGGATGGAAGGCGAGACCGATGTCCTGCAGCAGCGGGTTAAGCCCCTGCCCGTCAGGCGGCGCGACAGGCAACCGGTTGAACGGGTTCGACGAAAAAAGCAGGAAGGCGAAGAAACCGATGCTGAGCGCCGCCTGCGCGCTCAAGGTCGCGACCAGCGTATCCTCGCGCAGCCGCCGCTCGAAGATCGCGATCAGCGCCCCCGACAGCGACAGGATCATCAGCCACAGCAGCATCGATCCTTCGTGATTGCCCCACGTCCCCGCGATCTTGAAGATCATCGGTTTCAGGCTGTTGCTGTTGCGCGCGACGAGCTCGACCGACATGTCGGACCGCACGAACAACGCGATCAACAGGCCGAACGCCGCGGTGGTCAGCACCCCCTGCGCCACACTCGCCGGCCGCACCAGCGACGCCAGATCCTTGGGCCCGCCGCGCAGAAAGACGATCCCCGCAACCAGCGACAGGCACGCGAGCGCCGCCGCGATCCACAGCAGGGCCAAGCCGAGTTCTGCGATCACCGGATCAAGTCCGATCCAGCCGGACGATAGCGAAACACGATCATGGCCACGCCGTCGCCTTCACTTCTTTCGGTGGCTTCATATTCTTGGGCATGTCGCCCATCTGCGGCGGCATATAGCGCTCGTCATGCTTGGCGAGGATGCGGTCGGCGACAAAGGTGCCGTCGGCGCGCATCCGGCCGTCGGCGACCATGCCCGATTCTTCGGCAAACAGGTCGGGGACGATGCCGGTGAACTGCACCGGGACCGACGCCTTGCCGTCGGTCGCGACGAAGCGGATCGTTACCCCGTCGCTCTGCCGCGCGACTGTCTCTTATACACATCTGACGCTGCCGACGAAGCTA
>CAUUIU010000419.1:0-2956 GCA_963545025.1 uncultured Sphingopyxis sp.
GAGATCTACACTTCTAGCTTCGTCGGCAGCGTCAGATGTGTATAAGAGACCGCGGCAGGGGATTTGAGGCGGGCGGCGAGAGCGGGGGCGCAGAGCGGCGCCATCGGCGCAGCGACCAGCGGTTCGGCATGGGTGCCGTGCCAGGCGCCGTCGCCGAAGCGGATCGCGAAATCGAGGGCCTCGCCGGCGATATCGACGCGGTTGTTGTTGGTCGAAATGCGGAGATCGATCGTCGGATGCGCGCGCGCAAAGGCGTCGAGGCGGGGGAGCAGCCAGCCGGTCGCGAAGGTGCCGACGACGCCGACCTTGAGCACTTCGCGGAAGCGGCCGTCGGCATATTGGTCGAGCGTTGCGGCGACGCGGTCGAAGGCGTCGGCGACGACCGGGACGAGCGCATGCCCCTCGTCGGTGAGCGCGAGGCCGCGCGGCAGGCGGTGGAAGAGGCGGGTGCCGAGGCGGCGTTCGAGCTGCGCGACCTGATGGCTGACCGCGCCCTGGCTGACGTGGAGCTCGATCGCGGCGCGGGTGAAGTTGAGATGGCGCGCCGCGGCCTCGAAGGCGCGGAGGGCGTTGAGGGGGAGCTGGGCGCGGTCCATGATCTGTCATCAATTATTCTCATGGCTTTGTCGAGAAATGATGCTTTGTCCCGCGCGTGCGGGATTGGCATTCCGGGGGCGAAGGGAGACGCGATATGATGAGCGCAATCGGATATATGCTGTGGCTGGGGAGCATGAGCGGGGTCGCGGCGCCGCCTGCCGACGATCCGCTGACGCGGCCGATCGCGTCGTCGCGCGCCGCCCAATGGCTGGCGCCGGCGCCGCCCGAGAAGATTTTCGGCACCAGCTATCTGGTTGGTTTCGGCGGCATGAGCGTCGCGCTGATCGATACGGGAAGCGGGCTGATCCTGATCGACGGCGCGCTGCCGCAGGCGGCGCCCGCGATCCTGGACAATGTCCGCAAGCTGGGCTTCGACCCCAAAGACATCAAATATATTATGAGCACCGAGCCGCATTTCGACCATGCCGGCGGGTTCGCGGCGCTGGCGCGCGACACCGGCGCGACGGTGGTGGCGAGCGCGCGCGGCGCCGAAGGGCTCCGGTCGGGACGGCACGCCGCGGACGATCCGCAACTTGGCTATGGCGGGAGCTGGCCTGCGGTGACGCGGCTGCGCGTGGTGAAGGATGGCGAGGTGCTGCGGTTCGGCAAGGTTGCGATCACCGCGCGGGCGACCGCAGGGCACACGATGGGCAGCATGAGCTGGAGCTGGGACGCGTGCGAAGGGCGGACGTGCAAGCAGATCGTCTTTGGCGCGAGCCTCAACCCGGTGTCGGCCGAGGGCTATCGGTTCACCGCGAAGGCGGGGGCGCCGATCGTCCGGGGGTTCGAGGCGAGCTACCGCACGATGGACGCGCTGAAATGCGACATATTGATCTCGGCGCATCCCGACAACGCTGGGGACGGGCGGTATAACGACAAGCCGGGGGCGTGCCGCGCCTATGCCGAGCGGTCGCGCGGGCTGCTCGCCAAGCGGCTGGCCGACGAGCGTGCGGGCATCGCGAAGTAAGCGCGAGGGCACCAATCCTGTTCTTTTTCAACCTTGTAAGCCCCCGCGATCGCGCTAGTTTGAGCGCCTGGTTGCGGGGGCTTTTCGATGGCGATTTCGGTCTTTCTGTTGGCGACTGCGGCAGCGCTGCCCCCGGATGTACCGCCTCCACCACCGATGACGATCACTGTGCCCAAGCCGGCGCCGCGTCCGGGAAAGCAGGTGCTGGTGACCTGGCTGCCCGGCGAGGTTCGCTGCGGAGGCGCCGTGGTCGCGGGCGGAACGGTGCGGCGGCCGCTCGGGAATTTGAGTTTTGGCGAGCCGCGGGTCGAGCCGACGACCTATCGCTTCGTCATCGACGCGGCAGGTCGGCCGCTCTCGCTGGCGCGGGGGGATACGCAGCCATCGCCGTTCAGCCAGGATATCGGGCCCGCGCTCGCCGCCAGCCGCTTTGCCGAAGGGGCGCCGCGCGCGGATTGCAGCGTCACCTATGCGCCGCGCGTGTGGGAGATGAACTTCGTCCCGATCGAGGATCTGGTGTCCTACACCATCTCGCCGACCTCGACGCCGCTGCCCCGCGAAGGCTGGGATCTGATCCGTGCGGCCGGCACCTGCGCAAGGGCGCCGCGGCCGCAGGTGCTGCTCCGCGCCTTTCCCGATTTCCGGCAGATCGCGGGAACGCCGGGGGTCAAGGACTGGTCACTGGTCGGCTTTGACACCGACAAGGACGGCGTGCCGGTGCAGCTGAAGACGGTCCACACGACGCGCAATGCCGCGCTCGACGCGGCGGCGGCGAAGGCGGTCGGGGAGTCGCGCTTTACCGAGGGCGCGCGGACGGGCTGCCTTTATCCCTATTGGAAAGCCGCGGGAAAA
This sequence comes from uncultured Sphingopyxis sp., assembly GCA_963545025.1. GTDB lineage: Bacteria > Pseudomonadota > Alphaproteobacteria > Sphingomonadales > Sphingomonadaceae > Sphingopyxis. The sequence goes on from CAUUIU010000419.1 coordinate 2,417, forward strand.
TTGCCCGCGCCGCCGGTTCCCGACGAGGACGCGCTGCGGCCTGCGGACAGCACATGCGCGGCCAAGCCCAAATGGAACAGCCGTCCGATCCACTTCTTTCCCGAATATTGGCGCCGCCGTTCGATCGAGGGCTGGGCGATCGTGAGCTATGACGTCGCGCCGTGGGGTGCCGTCGGCAATGTAAAGGTGCTGGCGTCGCAGCCTTCGGAGGATTTCGGCCGGCAGGCGATCAGCATCGTCCAGAGCGGCCGCGCGGTGGCGTCGCAGCAGGGCGTGACAGGATGCGTCGAGACGGTGCGCTTCGTCATGGGGCGCGGCGACAGCCAGCCGGTCGACGAGGAGATCGGGATTTTCTGAGTGATGGCTCCTCCCTGCCGCGCAGCGGTGGGGAGGGGGACCGCCCGCGTAGCGGGGGGTGGAGGGGCCGGCGTCCTTGGCCCGCCCCCCCCGGGGGCCGCGGGCCCCCCCCCCCCCCCTCGCCCCCGGGGGGGTTTTTGGGTTGGTTTATTACAACACGCAACCATGGGCCCCCCGGGGCCC
>CAUUIU010000420.1:0-2952 GCA_963545025.1 uncultured Sphingopyxis sp.
TGCCTGTGGGTGAAGTGGGCGAGGTCGTTACGCGATCGTCGAACAATATGCTCGGCTACTGGAACCTGCCCGACGCCACGACCAGGACGATGAGCGGCGACGGCTGGATCCGCACCGGCGATGCCGGTTATCTGGATGCGGACGGCTATCTCTATATCCACGACCGGATGAAGGACATGATCATCTCGGGCGGGGAAAATATCTATCCGGCCGAAGTCGAAAGCGCGATCTTTGGCCACCCCGCGGTTCAGGAGGTCGCGGTGTTCGGTATCCCCGACGACAAATGGGGCGAGACGGTAAAGGCCGTATGCGTCGCCAAGCCGGGTATGGAGATCGAGGAAGCGAGCATCATCGCCTGGGCCCGCGACCGCATCGCCCCGTTCAAATGCCCGCGCAGCGTCGACATCATCCCCGCGCTGCCGCGCAACGCCAGCGGCAAGATATTGCGCAAGGATCTGCGGGCCCCCTATTGGGAGGGCTATGAGCGGATGGTGAATTGACGGCGCGCGCGCCATCGACCGCTATCAATCATCGTCATCATCGTCGTCGCGCTGCCAGCGGCGCTCGTCGCCGCGCCCGCGCCGCCGATCGCCATCGCGATAGCCGCGCCGTCCCTCGCGATAGACGCTGCGGCGCTCGGCGCGCTGGCAATAGCCGTCCTCGCAATAGGTATCGACGACACGCTCGCGCGTGACGCCGTTGTTCGACGAGCTGTTGGAGCTCGTGTTAGACGATTGATTGGCCGCCTCGGCGGACGTGGCGGTCAGCAGCGCGGCGGTGGTCAGCAGGACATATCGGGTCATGGTGCGTCTCCCGGTCGGTGGACGCGCATCTTCGTCCTTGCGATCGATATGCAGGATGAACGCGCGATGCGCGGACGATCGGTTGGACGCGGGGGAGGAGCGGTTCGTCGAAGCGCGTCAGGCGACGCGTTGCCGCTGGCGCGCTCGCTGGAATCCGTCGCGCTCCGTGCAGCGTGCCAGCCACGCCTTGGTCGCCTCGCCCAGCACATCGTCGGCGCCGAGCGTCGTTGCGAGGAACGCTGCATAGCCGATCACGATATCGGCGATGGTGAAGCGTCCGGCGACCAGCCATTCGCGGCCGTCGGCCAGCGCCGCCTCGATGCTCTTCGCACGGCCGCCGAAAAAGGCTTTATAGTCTTCGACCGCCTGCGCCAGCCGCCGCTCCTCGGGCTCGACGCGCGTGTAGCGGATCATGATCGCGAGCGGAAAGGTCAGTGTTGCGTCGCTGCGGTGCAGCCAGTTGCGCCACGCCCAATAGTCATTCTCGTCGCGGCGCACCTCGAGCGGTGTGCCCTCGGCAATGCGTTCGCAGATCGCGGCCGATTCGGTCATCAGCCGCCCGTCCTCGACCCAGCCGGGAATCGTCATCAGCGGGTTCACCGCGCGATAGTCGGGCTCGAACGCGCGCGGCGGGAATTTCAGCAGCCTGAGATCGACGTCGATCCCGGCTTCCTCGACCGCCCACAGGCAGCGCAGCGAGCGGGCGTCGGGGCAGTGGTACAATATCGGGCGCGTCATGCGGCAACCTCCTTCGGCCGGTCGATGTGGCGGCGATGCTCGCGCCAGGCGATGAACAGGCCTGACGCGACGATCAACGGCGCACCGACCCAGGTCGTATCGGCGGGCAGGGTGCCAAAGAACCACCAGCCCGCCGCAATCGCCCACAGCAGGCTCGAATAATCCATCGGGATCACGACCGACACCGGCGCAAGGCGCAGCGCGCCGGTTAGCGACATCTGGACGATCGCGCCGAGGAAACCGAGCCCGAGCAGCAACAGCCATTCATGGCCGCTGTGCGGGGTGATCACGAAGGGCAGGGCGATGCCGAGGGGGATCATCGAGAGGAGGCTGAACCAGAAGACGATCGTCGCCGCGTTCTCCGTGCGGCCGAGGTCGCGCACGGCAATGGTGATCAGCGCGGTCATGATCGCACCGGTGAGCGCGACGAGCGTGCCGACGCCATGCGTGCCGCCGAAACCGCCCGCGAAGCTCGACAGCGGGTCCAGCACGACGAGCACGCCGACGAAGCCGACGATGACAGCGCTCCACCGCTGCCAGCCCGTCGCTTCGCCGAGCAGGATCGCGGCAAAGATCACCGCGAAGATCGGCACCGACAGGCTGATCGTTGTTGCCTCTGCCATCGGCAGCAGGATCATCGCGCCGAAATTGCACGCCATGCCGGTCAGCCCCATCATCATCCGCCGCGCATGCGCGCCGATGCGGTTGGTCCGGAGCGACGAAAAGCCGCTGGTCGCCTTCACCCAGACGAGCAGGAAGGGCAGGACGAGCGCCTGGCGCCAGAACAGGCTTTCGACGATGTGGATGCCCGCCCGGTCGACATATTTGACGACCACGAACATCAGCGACAGGCTCGCCATCGCGAGCAGCCGCAGCGCGATCCCGCCGAGATAATTTTGCGGAGCTGCGGAGGAGGGGGCGGCGGTCATGCGAATTTGCGCATATCAGCCCGGCTCGCACGTGCAACCCGTCATCCCTCTTGCTCCCTCCTGCCAATCGGGCTAGGGGCGCACTCCGGCCTAGGGGTATAGCTCAGTTGGTAGAGCATCGGTCTCCAAAACCGAGGGTCGTAGGTTCGAGTCCTACTGCCCCTGCCAGGCCGGAACAGAGAGGCCACGTCCTCGCCCGCGCATGATGCGGGTTCCCAAGTCCGGGACGGCCCGGCAGCCCCACGGAGGCTGCCATGGCCTGGATTTATCTTGTCATTGCCGGTGTGTTCGAAATCGTCTGGGCCTTTTCGATGAAGCAATCGGAAGGCTTCACCCGGCTGACGCCCTCGATCGTCACGATTGCCGCCATGATCGCCAGCTTTGCGTTGCTCGCGCTGTCGATGCGCGCGTTGCCGCTCGGCACCGCCTATACGCTGTCTCTTATACACATCTGACGCTGCCGACGAAGCTAGAAGTGTAGA
>CAUUIU010000421.1:0-2951 GCA_963545025.1 uncultured Sphingopyxis sp.
ACACTTCTAGCTTCGTCGGCAGCGTCAGATGTGTATAAGAGACAGATCGCGGGGACCGCGACGGCAGTTTTGCCCTCTCGCATCGCGAAACGGGAAATCTCAACCCGGCGCTCGGCACCTCGCAGTCACAGCAGGTGCTGTTCCACGAATATAGCCACCACTTCATGAAACGGCATTTGCGCGCCGCTTTCCCCGCCTGGTTCATTGAGGGCTTTGCCGAATATCATTCGACCGTTGATTTCGACAAGGAGGGGCGGGCGGAACTCGGCAAGCCGGTTTATAGCCGCGCCTACGGGCTGCTTCGGATGCCCCGGATTCCCGCCGACAAATTGTTGCTCCAGCAGCCGGGCGAGATGCGGAACAGCGGTCAGACCGACGTCTATTATGGTCGGGCATGGATTTTGATGCACATGCTCTATCAGAATGCGGCGCGCGACGGCCAGATGGGCGCCTATGTCGCCGCGATCAACGCCGGGACCGAGGTAAAGCAGGCCGCGACGCAGGCGTTCGGCGACCTCGCGGCGCTCGACAAGGATCTGAACCGCTACATCAACGGCAAATTGTCCTACAGCCTGACACGAACGCCGATCCCCGTGCCAACCAACATCACGATCGCGCCGCTCGCCGCCGACGAGGATGCGGTAATCGAGGCGCGGCTCGAACGGCTCAACGCACGCGGCAACAAGGAGCGCGAGACGGCAGCGCGCGACATGTTGCGCAAGCTTGTCGCCGCCGCCCCCGCCAATGCCGAGGCGCAATATGAATATGCCGCCGCCGAATGGGACATGGACGACGATGCGCGCGACCTTGCCGCGATCCGTGCTGCGCTCGGCAAGACGCTGGCAACAAAGCCCGACCATGTCCGCGCCAACGTACTGCTCGGCCGGGTGATGCTCTACGAACTCGACGAAAAGGGCGAGGATGATCCCGCCGCATGGCGCGAGGCACGCAAGCCGATCCAGCGCGCCAATCGTACCGACCCGCTCGATCCGGTGCCGCTCTACGCTTACTTCCGCAGTTTTCTCGATGAAGGGAAGCGCCCGACCGAACCGGCGCTGAAAGCGCTCGAGCGCGCGTTCGAGATTGCGCCGGAAAATATCGAGGTTCGCGTCTCCTATGCTTTCGCGCTCGCCAACCGCGGCGACTTCGATGCCGCGCTGGCGCTGGCAAAGTCGGTCGCTTTCGACCCTCACGACAATGGCCGCGGCGAAGCGATGCTGAAACGGCTGGAGACGATGCGCGACGAGCACGCCAAGCGCGGCGGCGCGGGCACGGATGCCGAAGCCGAGGGCGACGACGCCGCTTGACGAAGCGCGGCGACCGGAGAGCTACCGGCCGCCGTGCTTCCGGCTTTCCTCAATAATCGGGCTCTTCGCCCTCCAGCACCTGACTTGCCTGCGCGGCCAGCCACGCCATTGCCGCGGCCCAGGGCTGAGGCCCATGGCTGATCCGCGCGACGCCGAGCCCGGCGAGCTCCTTGTGCGTCGGCCCGCCCTTGCCGCGCAATATGTTGACCGGCAGCGGCGAGCCCTCGCAGATCGCGCCGATAGATTTGGGATCGAGCAGGAAGGGTACGAACAGCGAGCCCGCACCCGCATCGGCATAGGCGCGCGCGCGTTCGAGCGTCGCCGCGACCAGTGCCTCGCCGTCTTTCGCCGCATCCTGCCCGCGGAAGGTATCGCAGCGCGCGTTGACAAAGATGCCCGTGTCGGTCGCCGCGCGATAACGCGCCACCGCTTCGGCGACCGGCAGCAACTCGGTCGCACCCGGCAGCCGGTCCTCCATATTGATCCCCGCCGCGCCTGCGTCTTTCGCCCGACCGACCGAGACGCCGACCGCCGCGGGATCGGCGCCATAACCCGCTTCCATGTCGATCGTGACCGGCAGGTCGGTGACCGAGAGGATGCGCGAAAGATTTTCGAAGACATCGTCGAGCGGGAAATCCTCGCCGTCGCTTCGGCCCTGCGCGCCCGCGACGCCGTAGCTGCCCGTCGCGATCGCCCTGGCGCCCGCCGCAGCCACCGCCTTGGCGCTCCCCGCGTCCCAGATGTTGACCAGGATCAGCGGATCGCCCGGAACGTGCAGCGCGCGAAATTCAGCGACTTTATCCGACATCAAAAACTCTCCCTCTTGAGCAATTCTTCCTTGATCGGCAGGCCATAGGCATAGCCGCCGAGCGTTCCGTCGCTGCGCACCACCCGGTGGCACGGGATCAGCACCGCGACATTGTTCGCGCCATTGGCGCTCCCCGCCGCACGCACCGCCTTGGGCTTGCCCACGGCGGCGGCGATATCGGAATAGCTCCGTGTCTCACCCGCCGGAATCTTGCGCAGCTCGCGCCACACCGCTTCCTGAAAGGCGGTGCCCTTCACGTCGATCGGAATATGGTCGAAGCCGTTGACCGGCGCCTCGACCGCGTCAACGACCTGCTTCAGCAACGCTTCGAACTCCTCGCCGCCCTCGATCAGGCTGGCGGACGGAAACCGCTCCTCGAGCGCCTCGCGCCCCTCGTCGAAGCTCAGGCGGCATACACCCTTGCCGGTCGCGGCGACGAGCATGTCGCCGAGACTGGTCGGCACGACGGCCCAGTGGATCGTCGCGCCCTTGCCGCCATTCACCCAGGCCGAAGCCGTCATACCCATGCGTCCCTCCATATTCTCATAGAAGCGCGACGGCCCCGAAAAGCCCGCGTCGTAAATCGCGTCGGTCACCCGGTTGCCATCGCTCAGCGCCTGCCGCGCCCGCTCTTCACGCAAGGCGCGGGCGTAAGCGGCGGGCGACAGGCCGGTGTGGCGGGTAAAGACGCGCTGGAAATGCGTCGGCGAATAGCCGGTGCGCGCCGCCAGATCGGCGAGCGCGAGCGGTTCCTCGCTGCTCTTGATCGCCGCGATCGCCTTGATCACCGCGCCCTCGTCGCGCGCGACATCGTCGGGCAGGCAGCGCTTGCACGG
>CAUUIU010000422.1:0-2941 GCA_963545025.1 uncultured Sphingopyxis sp.
GCGCGAAATACGACCTGCGCGATTTCGACGACGTCGTGGTCAAGGGCGGCAATGTCCCGCTTGACGTGCTGGCGCAGAATGTCGCGGAATATGTGAAGGGCGCGAAGGGCTGATGCTCCGCCTTTTCGCCGTCCTGGCGACGTTGCTGCTTGGCGGGACCAGCCAGGCGTTAGAAGCGCCACCACGCGTCGCGATCGTCACGTCCGACGTCGATCGCTTCTTTGCGCTCTACGACGATCCCGCGCTCGCGGCCGATCCTGATCAGCTCGCAGCGCGCTACCTAGCCGATGCGACGCCGGGCCTGCAGCAATTCATGGCGCTGCGCCGGATCACGCCCGAACGGCTGGCGAAGGCGCTGCGCGAAAAGAGCCAGCTTTACATCGACGCACGCGGCTGTGCGGCCAAGCTCGGCAATGTCCGTACCCGTCTCGTCGCGGCAACCGACCGCCTTGCTGCGCTTTATCCCGCCGCCAAATTCCCGCCGATCACCATCGCGATCGGCCGTGGCACAACCGCCGGGACCGCGAATGCCAAAGGGCTCTACATCGGGCTCGAAACGCTCTGCATGGCGAAGTTCATGGAGGCCGACGACGAGGACCGTTTTGTCCATGTGATCGCGCACGAATATGTCCATGCGCAGCAGCCGCTTGCGCAGGTCGAAAGCCCCGATGACACGGTGCTTCACGCCGCGATGGTCGAAGGCGCGGCCGAGTTCGTCGCCGAACAGATGACCGGATCGGTCGCCTATCCGGTCCTGCATGCCTGGACGGCAGGACGCGAACAGGAGCTGGAGACGGCATTCCTCCCGGAAAAGGACGGCAAGGCGAACGGATCGCGCTGGCTCTATAACCAGCAGGGCAAGGACGGCTGGCCCGGCGACCTCGGTTACTGGGTCGGCTATCGCGTCGCCAAGGCATATTATGCGCGATCGGCCGACAAGACCGAAGCGATCCGTTCGATCATCGAGATGAAGGACCCGGCCGCCTTCCTCGCGGAAAGCGGCTGGGTGCCGGGGATGAAGCTCTAGGCCGGCAACGGTGCCAGATCGGGTTCGACGAAGCCGCGCCGCGCAGACGTCGAGAACAGCAGCTCGCGACTGTAGAAGCGCAGCGGCCAATCGCGACGACCGACATCGGAACGCAGCATCGCGTTGACGCGCCCCGCGAGATCCGTCTCTCCCGTCTCCGACAGGAAGTGTCGTACGCCGGCGACATAGGCGCGGGTGATGCTGTCATGATAACCCTGCGTGTCGTCGTTCACGCCGCCGACGCTCTCGTTGTAGCGGCTGATGATGATCGCAATCTCGGCATCGACATCAACGTCCGGCCGCTCGCTGAGCAGCCACAGGCACGCGCCCAGATGTGCTTCGTGCGTCCACGCCTCGCGCGGCAGGGAACGCGCGAGCAGACCCTCGCCGATCGCGCGGATTTCGGAATCGCGCTCGAACAGGCGTGGTGAATATTCGGTAGTCATTTTTCGGTCCTTCCGGGTGATCTGACGCCCGGAAGATATCCGGGCAAATTATGCTGCGACGGCCGCCTGCGGTGCAGCCTGGCGGACGCCTTCGTCGACATGGTCCGCAAATTGCGCGAAATTGTCGATGAATTGCTCGACCAAAGTTTGGGCGGTGCGGTCATAGGCTTGCTTGTCGGCCCAGGCTTCGCGCGGGTCGAGCAGCCCCGAATCGACGCCGGGCACCGCGACGGGCACGAGGAAACCGAAGTTCGGGTCCTTGCGGAATTCGGCGTCGTTCAGGCTGCCGTCGAGCGCGGCGTTGAGCAGCGCGCGCGTCGCCTTGATCGGCATGCGCTTGATCCCGTCCATCGTCGCCATGCCGCCGGTCCAGCCGGTGTTGACGAGCCAGCACTGCACGCCGCCCTTGGCGATGCGCTCTTTCAGCAAATTGCCATAGACCGACGGGTGGCGCGGCATGAAGGGCGCGCCGAAGCAGGTCGAGAAGGTCGCCTCGGGCTCGGTCACGCCGATTTCGGTCCCCGCGACGCGCGCGGTATAGCCCGACAGGAAATGATACATCGCCTGGTCGGGGGTCAGCTTCGCGATCGGGGGCAGCACGCCATAGGCGTCAGCGGTCAGCATGATCACCGTCTGCGGCACCGGCCCCATGTTCTTTTCCGACGTGTTCGGAATGAAATCGATCGGGTACGAACCGCGGCTGTTTTCCGCGAGGCTCGCATCGTCGAAGTCGAGCTCGCGCGTCTCGGCATCCATCACGACATTTTCGAGCACGGTGCCGAAGCGCTTGGTGGTCGCGAAAATCTCGGGCTCGGCCTCGGGCGAGAGGCGGATCATCTTGGCATAGCAGCCGCCCTCGAAGTTGAAGACCGCGGTGTCCGACCAGCCATGCTCGTCGTCGCCGATCAACGTGCGCGAAGCGTCGGCCGACAGCGTCGTCTTGCCAGTGCCCGACAGGCCGAAGAAGACCGCCGTGTCACCCTTGGGACCGATGTTCGCCGAACAGTGCATCGGCATCACGCCCTTTACGGGGAGGAGATAGTTGAGGATGCCGAACACCGACTTCTTCATTTCGCCCGCATACTGCGTGCCGCCGATCAGGATCAGCTTTTCGGTGAAATTGACCGCGACGACGGTCTCGGTGCGCGTGCCATGCCTCGCCGGATCGGCACGGAAGCTCGGCAGGTCGATGATCGTATATTCAGCCACGAACGCCGCAAGCTCCGCCGCGGTCGGGCGGCAGAGCAGTGTGCGGATGAACTGGCTGTGCCAGGCGAATTCTGTGACCACCTGTACACCGACGCGGTGCTCGGGCTGCGAGCCGCCGAACAGCTGCTGGCGATAGAGGCGCGGACGCTCGGCAAGGTGCGCCAGGAAATCGGCCTTGAGCAACGCGAAATGATCGGGCGTCATCGGCACATTGGTCTTGCCCCACCAGATGGTGTCGCGCGTCTCGTCGTCCTGGACG
>CAUUIU010000423.1:0-2935 GCA_963545025.1 uncultured Sphingopyxis sp.
CCGCAGCATCGTGCGCTCGCCGCCGTCGATCTCGCGCGCGGCGCGATAGCGACGCACCGCAAGGTGATAGCGCCCGGCAGCTAAGGCGGTGTCGCCGAGCAGGATATGCGCTTCGGCGACGCCGCGATTGGCATCGCGCAGCCGCGTCGCCCGTGCAATCGCGCTCGCGCTGTTGCCGCTCGCGATATCGGCGCCGATCGCCGGAATCGCGGCTGACGGATCGAGCGGCGCGGCGTTGGCCGCCATCGCCAGCAGGCCATAATCATTGTCGGCGGCGAAGGGTGTCGCCTCGCCGCGCGTCAGCGATGCGGCGCGCCCCAGATAATCGGCCGATTCGCCGGTCCGCCCCCGCTCGGCGGCGACACGCCCAGCCAGAGCCAGCGACCAGCTGTCGGCATCGGCGCGATCGACGATCGGTGCCAGCGCCTCGGCCGCCGCATCGGCATCGCCGTCGGCCCAGTCGGACACCGCGAGGATACGACGCGCCGTCAGATTGTCGGGCTGTTCGGTCAGCAACCGCTCGGCCCAGGTCGCCGCAACCGCCTCGCCCTCCAGTTCCAGCTCGACGATCGCGCTGAGCAACATGAAGCCCGGTACATCGTCCATCTGCCCGCGCGTCCGCTGGAGGAGGCTGCGCGCCAGCGGATAGTTGCCCGCCCGCGCCGCCAGCGTGGCCTGAAGATAATAGATCCGCGGGTCACCGGGCACGAGCGTCGCCGCATGACGCAGCGAGGCGAGCATATCCTTGTAGCGGCCAAGGTCGCCAAGCGTCGCGGCACGGTCGATCAACGCCCCGGCGTTGTCGGGATCGGCCGCCAGCGCGGCATCATACCACTCCAGCGACGCCGGCAACCCGCTCTGCAAGCGCACCAGATTGGCCTTCAGCGCAAGCGCAGCGCTGTTATCCTTGTCGAGCTCGATAGCATAATCGACCGCATCGCGCGCACCCATCGTGTCGGCGCTCGCATCGCGAAAGCGCGCGACATCGACCCACAGCATCGAATCGCGCGGCAGGTCCCGCACCGCCCGGTCATAGGCATCGCGCGCCGCGGCGAGATTGCCGTTCGCCAGATGGACATTGCCCGCGACCCACGCCGCCTCGCCGATCATTTCGGGGATGATCGGCCCCGAATCGAGCGTTTCAAGCGCGCGCGCATTCTCGCCCTGCATCGCATAGGCGCGTGCCAGCAGCGGGCGTAGCGCGTCTTCCTTGCCGCCCGCGGCGATGGCGGCCTTGATCGCGGCCTCGGCCGCAACGCCGTCGCCGAGGCGGAACGCGACCCGCGCCAGTTCGATGCGCTCGGCGATCGCCTGCGGATTGGCGGCAATCGCGTCCTGCAAGGCGGCGCGGCGCTGTTCGAGCGCCGTCCGCGCGCCGCTCCCCTCGCCGCCGCCGTCGCATCCGGCGAGCAGCACCGCCGCGAACAGCGCCCCGGTCCAGACACGGCGAAGCGTCATTCAGGCTTGCATTCGATATTGCTTGAGCAGGTCGTAAAGCGTCGGCCGGCTGATCCCGAGCAGCTTCGCCGCGAAGGAGATATTGCCCTCGCTCTGCGTCATCGCGCGGCGGATCGCGACGCGATCGGCCGCCTCGCGCGCGCTGCGCAGGTTGAGATAATCCTCACCGCTCGCCTCGCCATTCGCGCCTTCGCGCGCTGCGATATCGAGGTCGTCCCGCATGACGAGCTTGCCATCGGCCATGATCACCGCGCGCTTGATGCGGTTTTCGAGTTCGCGGACGTTGCCCGGCCAGCGCCCTTCGTCGATCGCCTGCAAGGCATCGGGCGCAAAGCCGCGCACGCCGGGATTCATCGCGGGCGCATATTGATGCAGAAAATGCCGCGCGAGCAGCACCGCATCGCCCGGCCGCTCGCCCAGCGAGGGGATCTTCACCACCATCTCGGCGAGCCGGTAATATAGATCGTCGCGGAAACTCTGCTCGGCAATCATCGCGTCGAGGTCGCGGTGCGTCGCGCACACGATCCGTGTATCGACCGCGATCGCCTTGCGCCCGCCGATGCGTTCAATCGTCCGCTCCTGCAAGAAACGCAACAGCTTGACCTGCAACGGCAATGGAATGTCGCCGACCTCGTCGAGGAACAAGGTTCCGCCATGCGCCAGCTCGATCTTGCCCTCGGTCGTCTTGACCGCACCGGTGAACGCGCCCTTCTCATGCCCGAACAGCTCGCTTTCGAGCAAATTCTCGGGGATCGCCGCACAGTTGATCGCGACAAACGCGCCGTCGCGCCGCCCGCTCGCTTCGTGCAACCCGCGCGCCAGCAATTCCTTGCCGGTGCCGCTGGCGCCGAGAAGCATCACCGACACGTCGAGGTTCGCGACGCGCTCGATCGTCCGCGCGACCTTCAGCATCTCGGGCGCGCCGGTGATCATCCCGCCGAGCACGCGATTGTCGCCCGCGCCCTGACCCGCGAGCCGCGCATTCTCGACCTCAAGCTCGCGAACATGAAAGGCGCGGCGCACGATCAGCCCCAGTTCCTCGATGTCGATCGGCTTCTGATAGAAATCCCACGCGCCGTTCGCGATCGCGGCGAGCGCGCTCGTCCGTTCGCCATGTCCCGACACGACGATGACCTTGGTATCGGGCTTGACCTCCAGGATCGCCTTCAGCACGCGAAACCCCTCGCGCGTCCCGTCGGGGTCGGGCGGCAGGCCCAGGTCGAGCGTCACCACCGCGGGCTCCTCGGCGCGCAGCAAGTCGATCGCGCTGTCATGGTCGCCCGCGATCAGCACCTCATAGCCGTCATAGGCCCATTTGAGCTGCGCCTGCAGCCCCGGGTCGTCCTCGACCACCAGCAGCTTGCGCATGTCGGTCCCGCCCTCGCTCATCGATTTGCCACCTTCATGATCCGTTCGTCGGCCGCACCTCATAGCCGTCATAGGCCCATTTGAGCTGCGCCTGCAGCCCCGGGTCGTC
>CAUUIU010000424.1:0-2924 GCA_963545025.1 uncultured Sphingopyxis sp.
CCCGCAGATCTTTACCCGCGCGCGGGGCGGCGGCGGGGGAACTCCCGCACCCAACTTTCGTGGCCATTGGACCACCCCCCCCCCCCCCCGGGCCCGGCCGCGGCCATAGCCGGCCTCGACCTCGTCGGCGTTGTTCGCGATCACCATGCCGCGCCCGCCACCGCCCGCCGCCGCCTTCAGCAGCACCGGATAACCGATTTCTTCGGCGATGCGCCGCGCGTCGGCGGCGCTGGCGATCTCGCCGCTGCCCGGCACCAGTGGCACACCCGCCGCCGCCGCCATTTCACGCGCGCGCAATTTGTCGCCCAGCGCGTCGATGATGCCCGGCTGTGGCCCAACAAAGATAATGCCATGATCCTCGCAAAGCTGCGCAAACATCGCGCGCTCGGAGAGGAAGCCATAGCCCGGGTGCAGCGCGTCGCAGCCGGTCGCCTTGGCGGCCTGCACCACGAGCCGCGCATCCAGATAACTCCGCGCTGCGGGCCCCGGCCCCATCACCACGACGCGGTCGACCAGCCGCGCAGCCGCGCTGTCGCGATCGGCCTCGGACACGCCAAGCACCGTTTCGATATTAAGCGCCTTCGCGGCGCGCGCGACGCGCAGCGCGATCTCTCCGCGGTTGGCGATGAACAGGCGGCCGATCGCCATCGTCAGTTCGCCACGATCACGAACAACGGCTGGTCCGCTTCGACCAGCGCGCCGTCCTTCGCCAAAATGGCGTGAACGACGCCGCCGCTGTCGGCGCGCACGGTCGTGAATAATTTCATCACCTCGACCAGGCACAATTCGGATTCGGCGGTAACGACGCTTCCGATCTCGACATAGGAGGGCGCGCCCGGCTTCGGTGCGCGATAGAAGGTGCCGAGATAGGGTGCCCGTATGACCACCGCGCCTTCGGGCCAGTCCGCTGCCCCGCCAGCGGTGGGCGGTGCCGCCGCTGGGGCCGCAGACGACGCCGGAGCCGGAGCCGCCGTATCGGCGCCGGGCGCTGCCGGAGCAGGCGCCGCGCCGGTGCTCAGCCCGATGCTATTGCCGTCGTTGGAAAGATAGATTTCGACCCCGTCGTGCACGACATGCAGCTCGCGCAGGCCGGATTTCTCAAACTCGGAGATCAGCTGCTCGAGCTCTGCGGAGCGATCGGCGCCGCTCATCGACCCGCTCCGCGCAGCACTTCGATCGCGGCCCTGTCGAGGCCCGCGCCCTTGCCTTCGAGCCGCGACCCCTGCTGCTCGTCGAGATACATCGCCCGCACCGCCGGATCGCTGGAGCGATATTTGACCGTTGTGTCGCACAGAAAGCGATAGTCGGGGTCCATCTGCTTCGGCCGCGTCGTTGCGGCACGGGCATTATATTCGGCGAGGGTCAGGACACCCGCGGTCGTCGTATAGCGGTCGGCCTTGGCGCCCAGATGCGTTACACCCTCAGCGATCGACGCGAGCCGCGGCTCGCCGCCTTCGCGGCGCAGAACGCTGTACGGAATCTGCGAAATGTAGCGGACGGGATTATTGTTGTGCTGCATCATCGCATAGTCGCTGATCCGCTGCGTCGGCAGGTCGACCAGCCCGACCATTTCGCCGAGGAAATCGCGGCCGAATTCATCGTTGAGCAGCGGACGGAAACGATCGGCGCGCGCGTCGATCGTCATCCAGTCGTTGACGTCATAGACGCCGGCGATGTGCGCGAAATCCTTGGCCATCGAGAAAGAGACGAGCGCGCCCGCGTCCATCATCTGATCGCGCGTCCAACCGGCAACGCGCTTCCAGAGCGCGACGGTCGCGATGCGGACCTTTTCGGTCAGCTCCTCGAAGGTGCCCGCCAGCTCGTCGGCCGACCCCATGCCGACGGGCACAAAGCCTTCGGACAGGGCGTCGGAAGTATAAAGACCGACCCCGGTCAGCTTCTCGGCGGTGAATTCGGGGCGCGATTCAAAGCTGCCCCAATCGTCCATCAGATAGAAATCGCACCCCGTCGCCTCCATCGTGACGGTCAGGTTATTGTACGGAATATCGCCCGCGATCCCGTCGAGCCACGGATAGTCGCCCTCTGCCAGATCGCTGAACTCGCGGACGATCAACTCGCGGTCGTCGCCGAGCTTGTAGGGGCCATTGTTGTTGAGCGAAACGCGGCTCTCGCACGACACGAGGAAGCCATATTGCGACACGGTGGCGAGAAAGCCCTGCGCCGCCTTGTGCAACCGGTCGCCCGCCGCGCAGGCGTGGAGGTCGGCGTGGAAGCGCTGGACGCGGCGTTCGGGGAGCAATTGCACCCGCTGGCCGAATTCGCGCGCGTTTAGGTGGCCGTCCTCGCGTTGCTGCGCCAGTTTGAAGCGGCGCCAGAAGTCGAGCACATAGGCGACGTCCTCGGCGCCGTCGGCGGGGTCGAGCATGCCGAAGTTGATCAGCATCTCGCGGCCGAGGAGATAGAAGGTCGGCAAACCCCATCCCGGCAAATTACCGAATTTCCCGCCCATCGCCCGCGCGCGGTCGCCGATCTCTTCGGCCGACATCTTCTTTTCGACTTTGCGCAGCAATTCGGGATAGCGATAATAGCAGCAGAGATACGACAGCAGCATGTACGACGGCACCGGGAACAGCTTCGATTCCTGCACCGTCCGCGTCACACAGAGCCAATAGGTATCGTCGCCCAGCGTCTGGATCGCATTATTTGCCTCCAGCAAGCGCGCATAGGTCAACATCTCTCACCCCTTGCCTTCCCCCTGTCGGTCGGGGGCTTGTTCGATTGCCTCCGGTTAGCACCCCCGGGACAAAAGCGAAAGGGTGTTTAGGCGAAATCGTCGAACGAAATTGGCGACAAAAAGATATGTGAGCCATCCAAATATGCGGATTATGCCCCTGCTAAATAACGAAAAAACGTTATTCTGCAGAATTGGATCGGGATCAGATCATTGCCGATTTTTGACGGAA
>CAUUIU010000425.1:0-2916 GCA_963545025.1 uncultured Sphingopyxis sp.
ATCTCGGGTGTGACCAGTACTTTCTCATGGGCGAGCAGCGCGCCGATCCATTCGGTCGCCCAGGCGCGTGCGTTGGAGCGATCGATGTGGCGCAGCGGCTGGAAGGCGATCGTTCGCCCGCCCACGTCATCGGCATGACCGCTCTCACCGCCAAGCCCGAGCGCGTGATGCGCGCCGCCCATCGCCAGCACGGCCGCGCGCGCCGAAAATCCCTTGTCGAAGACATAGACCTGGGAGTCTGGATATCGCCGGAACTGAAGCGCGAGCATTGCGAGCAGCACCGACTTTCCGGCCCCGGTGGGTCCGACGATCAGCATATGACCGACGTCGCCGACATGCGTGCTGAGACGGAACGGCGTCGAGCCGCTGGTTTCCGCATAAAGCAGCGGCGGACCGTCGAGGTGCGGATTACGCGCCGGTCCTGCCCATACCGAGGACAGCGGCATGAGATGCGCGAGATTCAGGGTGTGGACGATCGGTTGCCGGACGTTCGCATAGACATGGCCCGGCAGGCTCGACAGCCACGCCTCGACCACATTCATGCCCTCGCGGATGCAGGTGAAGCCGAGCCCGTTGACGATGCGCTCGACCGCGCGGACCTTTTCCTCGACGCGGGCGCGGTCGATATCGGCAACGGTGATCGTCGTCGTCAGATAGCCGAACGCGACATGATCGCCGCCGAGCGCCTGCAAGGCCAGGTCGGCATCGACCACCTTGTTGTCGGCATCGCTGTCGAGAAGCTGGACCGGCTGGTTGTAGATGACTTCGCGCAGCAGCGCGGTGATCGACTTGCGCTTGTTGAACCACTGCCGCCGCAGGCGAGTGAGCGCTTTGGTTGCGTCGGTCTTGTCGAGCGCAATGAAGCGCGTCACCCAGCGATAGCCAAAATCCTCATGGTTGAGTCCGTCGAGGATGCCGGGACGGCTCGCGTTCGGAAATCCGAGGATGGTGAGCGTCCGCAGATGCTCGTCGCCGAGCATCGGTTCGAGCCCGCCGGTCAGCGGCGTGTCGGCCAGCAGCCCGTCCAGATAGATGGGCGTTTCGGGCACGGCGACGACATGGCGGCGCGCGGAGATCGCACCGTGGAGAAAGGTCAGCATTTCGCTGTCGCCGAGCGCGCGCACCTCGGGCATGAAGCCTCTGAACAGGTCAAGCGCACGATCCGTCTCGGCGATGAAGCCGGCAAGCGCTTGTCGCCAGTCGCGGCCCTTCGCGTCGTCGCTGCGCTCGATCAGCGCTCGGCCCGCCGTGTCCGCCTGATCGGGCGGAGGCAGGAGGGTGAGCGTCAGATAATAGCGGCTCTCGAAATGCGCGCCCGCGCTTTCGAACGCCGCGCGCCGTTCCTCATCGACCAGCCACGACGCCGCATCGGGAAAGCTGCTGTCGGGATAACCCAGCGCTTCGCGCCGCTCGGCCTCGAAATGGAGTGCCCAGCCCGAGCCGAAGCGCTTCAGGACATTGTTCGCCCGCGCGCAGGCGGCGACAAGCTCGGCTTCGGTGGCGGATTCTAGATCGGGGCCGCGGAACCTGAGGACGCGCAAAAAGCTGCCGTCCTTGTTGAGCACCACGCCGGGCGCGACAAGCGCCGCCCATGGAAGATGATCGGCGAGCCGGTCGGCCTTCTGACGGTATTCGCGCAGATTCAGCATGACAGATGCCCCTTCTGGCGAAGGTGGCGAACCAGGACCGGGGCGAAGTCGGGATCGCGTTTGGCGGCGAACACCGCGAGGGTGTGCCCGAACGCCCACATGGCCAGCCCGGCGATCCACTGCTGGAGACCGAGCCCGAGCGCGGCCGCGATCGTACCATTGACGATCGCGATCGCTCGCGGCGCCCCGCCAAGCAGGATCGGCTCGGCAAGCGCGCGGTGCATCGGCGCCTCGAACCCCTCGATATGGCTGGCGCCATAGGAATTTGGCGCGTTCACGAGATGAGCGCCCCGCCGCCGAAGCTGAAGAAGCTGAGGAAGAAGCTCGACGCCGCAAACGCGATCGACAGGCCGAAGATGATCTGGATGAGGCGCCGGAACCCGCCTGCCGTCTCGCCGAACGCGAGCGTCAAACCGGTGACGATGATGATGATCACCGCGACGATCTTGGCGACAGGACCCTGGACCGATTCGAGGACCTGCTGAAGCGGTTCCTCCCACGGCATGCCCGAGCCGGCGGCCTGCGCGGTGGCGGCGAGCGCAAGCCCGAGGCCGATGGCGGCGCCGGTGAGGAAGATGCTCCGACGATCGGGAATACGGGCAGGAATACGGGACAAGCGCATGGTCATTCTCCTTGGGGTTCGAGGGCGTGGTCGGGAGTAAGGTCGAGGACGGCGTAGCCGCCGTCGGGATCGAGGCCGGCGACGCGCGCGATCGTGTCGACGCGGCGCGCGAGGCCGCGCCCGGCGATGAACACGATCATGTCGATGGCGTCGGCGATCAGCCGGCGCGGAACGGTGACGACGCTTTCCTGCACGAGCTGCTCGAGCCGGTAGAGCGCCGACACTGCCGAATTGGCGTGGACGGTTGCGATGCCGCCCGGATGCCCGGTGTTCCAGGCTTTGAGCATGTCGAGCGCTTCGCGCCCGCGCACCTCGCCAACGACGATGCGATCGGGGCGGAGCCGCAATGTCGAGCGGACAAGATCAGCCATCGTGACGCCGCCGGCTCCGGCAGTGCCGATCGTACGCGTGCGCAGCCCCACCACGTCGGGCGCGGCGCATTGCAACTCACGCGTGTCTTCAATGATGATGACGCGTTCGTCGAGGTGCGCCATCTCGGCGAGCAGCGCGTTGGCAAGCGTCGTCTTGCCCGAACTGGTGCCACCCGCGACCAGGATGTTCTTGCGCTCGACCACGGCCATCGACAGCAGTCGCGCCGTGTCGGCGGGCATGATGCCGTCCCGCACATAGTCGAGCAAAGTGTAG
>CAUUIU010000426.1:0-2902 GCA_963545025.1 uncultured Sphingopyxis sp.
CGCTCAGTGTCTCGTGGGCTCGGAGATGTGTATAAGAGACAGTCATTGACCCAGATCCTGCCAGGCCGCGCGATTGACGGCCGCTTCGTCACCGCCAATAGCAACATCACGGGCGACCGCGCCTTCTGGCAGCTCAAGATCGGGCTCAACGTCGCCGCCATCGGCTGCCGCGGGCTCGAGGAAACGACGCTCGTCGCGGCGTACAACAATATCATCAAGGCCCACGGCAAGGTGATCCGTTCGACGGAAAAGACGGTGATCACACAGCTCGGCAAGGAGACTCGCACCAACGGTACCGCGGCGCGCGACAAGCTGTCGACGCAGCTGTTCAACTATTTTGCGCAGCCGCCCGCCCAGCGCCAATTCTGCCCGCGTGCCAACGAGATCGCACAGCTTGTGTCGAGCACGCCGACCGCGCAGGTGATCGAACAGGCACCCGCGCATCTCGCGCGGCTCGACCAGCCGTTCCTCGACTTCTACGAAGCCTATGCGCGCTATCAGAACGAAGCGGTCGCCTGGGATGCGAAATATGCACCGCGGCCGGCCGCCACGCCGATCATGAGCACGCCCGCCGCGACACTTGGGCAGCCTGCCGCCGGACCGACCGGGATCTAGTTCTGACCGACTTCGGGACGGCTTTTGTTGCATCCTTGCAACGCCTTCCCGGTCACCCGACCAAACAATTTCGGTTCGTCGCATTTCCGTCGGCATCGATCCGATGCCGGTTGACGTCATGCCGCCAACCCCGCCTCGCCGCACACGCAAACTCCTGCGAAAAATGGCCGCATTCCTGTCGTTTCCTGGCAGTCAAAAGCGGATTTTATCGTCGTGAATGGAGGACTGCGGAACAGCCTTAACCCGGCGTTCATGGTGAATTTCAGGCAACCTTTCGACTCTCCCCTTCCCCTTATCGTCTGCCTTGCCGGGACCGTCCGGCGTTGCTCAGGGGAGCATTGGGGGAATTGGGAACATGACCAGATGGATTGGACTCGCCGCGGTGTTTGCGGCGACCTTGGCTGCTGCGCCCGCAGCAGCCCAATATATGCAGCAGGAACCGCAGGCGCCGGGCTATGCGGCCCCGAACCTGATCCTGCCGCCGCGCGATGCGCAGGGGGATTTTGTGACGCCCAATCGTGAATTGACCGGTCACGACGCGTTCTGGAACCTGCGCATCGCGCTCAACGTCGCGGCGATCGGGTGCCGCCACGCCGGCTCGCTGCAGTTGATCGCCGACTATAACAACATCATCGCGCGGCACGGCAACCTGATCCGCGCGGCCGAAGGCAGCGTGATTTCGCGAACCGGCGTATCCGCGCGCGACCGCAAATCGACG
The DNA here is from genome assembly GCA_963545025.1 of uncultured Sphingopyxis sp. Lineage (GTDB taxonomy): Bacteria > Pseudomonadota > Alphaproteobacteria > Sphingomonadales > Sphingomonadaceae > Sphingopyxis. The sequence goes on from CAUUIU010000426.1 coordinate 1,334, forward strand.
AAGATGTTCAACTATTTCGCCCAGCCGCCCGCGCAAAAGCAATTCTGCCCTGTCGCCGGGGTGATTGCTCAACAGATGAGCGGCATGACCAGCGCAAAGGCGGTGGAAATGGCGCCTGCGATGCTGGCCGAGATCGACCGTCCGTTCGTCGATTTCTACCACGCCTATGCGCGCTACCAGGTTGACCTCGCCGCTTGGCGCAGCGGCCGCGGCAGCGTGCAGATGGCGTCGATCAAGCCGTGACGCGAAAATAATCTGGGGCAATAGCAACGGGTGGAAGCATCTGTTAGCAGGGCGGAGCGATGACCAATGCTCCGCCCCCTCCTTCGACGGCCGCCCAGTCGGCACGCACCATCCTGACCCGTCTGCACGAGGTTATGGCCTCGCGCGCGAATGCACAGGGCAAGCTCAACCAGGTCGTCGGCATTATCGGCGAATGCCTCGATAGCGAGGTCTGCTCGATCTATCTGCTGCGCGACGGCGCGCTCGAGCTCTATGCGACGCGCGGGCTGAAGCAGGAGGCGGTGCACGTCACCCGGCTCGGGCTCGGCGAAGGGCTGGTCGGCATGATCGCCGACCAGATCGAGACGCTTAACCTCGACGAAGCCGCCGCGCATCCCGACTTTTCCTATCGCCCCGAAACGGGGGAGGAACTGTTCCACAGCTTTGCCGGGGTACCGATCATCCGCCGCGAGCGCGCCGTTGGCGTACTCTGCGTCCAGCATAGCGACCCGCGCCGTTACGAAGAAATCGAGATCGAGACATTGCAAACGGTGGCGATGGTGTTGTCCGAACTGATCTCCAACGCCGATCTGGTCGATACAGCGGCGCGCACCGATGCCGCCGCCGCCGACCAGTCGGCGCAGATGCTGAACGGGCAGAAACTCGTCGATGGCATGGGCTCGGGCATCGCGGTTTTCCACCAGCCGCGCATCACCATCGAACATACCGTCGCCGAGGACACCGAGGCCGAACGCCACCGCGTCTATGCCGCGTTCGACAAGATGCGCGAACAGATCGATCGCATGGCAAGCCAGGCCGAATTCGGCGTGGGCGGCGAACATGACGAGGTGATCGAGACATACAAGATGTTCGCCTATGACGAAGGCTGGTCGCGGCGCATCAACGAAGCGATCGATAGCGGCCTGACCGCCGAGGCGGCGATCGAACGCGTCCAGCAGCGTACGCGGATGCGGATGCGCCAGATCGACGACGCGCTGCTCCGCGACCGGATGCACGACCTTGAGGATCTGTCGAACCGGTTGATCCGCATCGTGTCGGGGCAGATGGGGACGGCCGCCCAGGTTGGCTTGCGACAGGATTCGATCCTGATTGCGCGCAATTTAGGGCCGGCCGAGCTGCTCGAATATGACCGCCGCCGGCTCAAGGGCGTCGTGCTCGAGGAAGGCTCGCTGACCGCGCACGTCATTATCGTCGCGCGCGCGATGGGGGTACCCGTGCTCGGCCGCGTCAGCGACGTGCGCTCATCGATCCGCGAAGGCGATCTGCTGCTGCTCGACACCCTGTCTCTTATACACATCTCCGAGCCCACGAGACACTGAGCGATCT
>CAUUIU010000427.1:0-2890 GCA_963545025.1 uncultured Sphingopyxis sp.
GCGATCGCTCAGTGTCTCGTGGGCTCGGAGATGTGTATAAGAGACAGGTTAGACTGCCCCGTCCTGCAACTGGCGCTGAAGATGGAGTCCCATCGGGAAGCGGGACCGATCGCTGATCGATGCAAGCCGCGCGCCTGGGTGATCCACTGCCGACGCGAGGACCATCCGATGACCGACAAGCCTGTGACCACCATCGTCTTCCTGCTCTTTCCGGGCATCACCCAGCTCGATTTCACAGCACCCGCGCAGGCGCTTTGCCGGATGCCCGGCGCGTTGCTGATCGGCGCGGCCGCCAGCCTTGACCCGATCACGACCGACAGCGGCTTCGCGATCCTGCCGACACATGATTTCGCGAGCGCACCGCAGGCTGACATCCTCTGCATCCCCGGCGGGCATGGCGTCGCCGACGCGCTAGGCGACGCGGCGACCATCAACTTCATCGCGCGGCAGGCCGCGGGCGCAACGTGGGTGACGAGCGTGTGCACCGGCGCCTTTCTGCTCGGCCGCGCCGGATTGCTGGCGGGCAAGTGCGCGACGACGCATTGGGGCTATACGCATCTACTGCCGCTGGTCGGCGCCGAATATCAGCCCGGCCGCGTCGTCGAGGACGGAAATGTCGTGACCAGCGGCGGTGTGACGTCGGGGCTCGACTTCGCGCTGACCCTGATCGCCCGGCTCAAGGGCGATGCGGTTGCCCAGGCGATCCAGCTCGCGATCGAATATGATCCGGCGCCACCCTTTGCCGGCGGCCATCCCGACACCGCGCCCGAGGCGGTCACGGCGGGATTGAAGGCGCGGATTTATGACGCCGCGGCGGCGCGGATGGAGGCGGCGCTCCGGTCCTAACGGCAGTTTGCGAGAGCGATCTCGTAGAGCTTGGGCCAATATTTTCCGGTGACGAAAAGGCGCTTCTTCTTCGCATCCCATGCGATGCCGTTGAGTACGCTGTCCGATCCGCTGACCCCGGCGTCGGCCTTGAGGCCGGAAAGGTCGATCAGCCCGGTGACGTCGCCGCTGGCGGGATCGATGCGGAGGATGACGTCGGTCATCCAGACATTCGCCCAGACTTCTCCGCCGATCGCCTCGAGTTCGTTGAGCATCGGGACCGGACGCCCCTCGAAGTGGACGGTTATACGCTGCTCTTCCGCCATCGTGGCAGGGTCGAAAACGCGCAGGTCGGGCGTGCCGTCGCTCAAAATCAGCTTGTCATAGAGAAGCGTCAGCCCCCAGCCTTCGCCGCTATAGGTAAAAGTGCCAAGCGGCTTCAAATCCTTGAACCGCCAGCGATGGCCGATGCCATTCTGCCAGGTAAGGCCGATGATCTCGCCCTTCCAACGGGCAATACCCTCACCGAACTGATCGGCGGGAAGCTTTGTTTCGGCCAGTGCCTTGCCCGTGGCGAGATCGAGCTTCGCGACGCGCGAGCGGCCATATTGGCCGGTACCTTCGTAGAGATGGCCTTCGTCCCAGAACAACCCCTGGGTGAAGCTGGTCGCATCGTGCGGATAGGTCTGAACGATCCGGTAGCCGCAGCGCTCGACAGGCGGCGGCCAGATGACCGGATCGGTGACCATGGCGACAAGGGCAAGGAGCAGGCTCATGCTGCCTAGCTATGCCGGGCGGCATGAACTGGCAATGTCCCGCCTCCCCTATTTCGTCGCCAAAGAAAAGGGCCGGAGGATTTCTCCCCCGGCCCTCTTTTCATTGGCTGAGCGCCGAACGGTTTGGACTTAGAAGTCCATGCCGCCCATGCCGCCCATGCCGCCGCCGCCCATGGGCATGGCGGGCTTGTCGTCGGGCGTTTCGGCGATGCCGGCTTCGGTGGTGATCAGCAGACCGGCAACCGAGGCGGCATCCTGAAGCGCGATGCGGACGACCTTGGTCGGGTCGATGACACCGGCCTTGACCAGGTCTTCATAGACGTCGGTCGAAGCGTTGAAGCCGAAGCTCGTGTCCTTCTGGTCGAACAGCTTGCCCGCGACGACACCGCCGTCGAAGCCCGCGTTTTCGGCGATCTGGCGAACCGGAGCCTGCAGCGCACGACGGATGATGTCGATGCCGCGGGTCTGGTCTTCGTTGATACCCGACAGGCCTTCGAGGGCCTTGGTGGCATAAAGAAGCGCGGTACCGCCGCCGGGGACGATGCCTTCTTCGACCGCTGCGCGGGTCGCGTGGAGGGCGTCGTCGACGCGATCCTTGCGTTCCTTCACTTCGACTTCCGAAGCGCCGCCGACCTTGATCACGGCAACACCGCCGGCGAGCTTCGCCAGACGTTCCTGCAGCTTTTCCTTGTCGTAGTCGCTGGTCGTCGTTTCGATCTGCGCACGGATCTGTTCGACGCGGCCCTTGATCGCATCATGGTCGCCAGCACCATCGACGATGGTGGTGTTGTCCTTGTCGATCGTGACGCGCTTGGCCTGGCCGAGCATGTTCAGCGTGACCGACTCAAGCTTGATGCCCAGGTCTTCGCTGATCATTTCGCCGGCGGTGAGGATCGCGATGTCCTGCAGCATCGCCTTGCGGCGATCGCCGAAGCCCGGCGCCTTGACGGCCGCGACCTTCAGGCCTCCGCGCAGGCGGTTGACCACCAGCGTTGCGAGCGCTTCGCCTTCGATGTCCTCGGCGATGATGAGCAGCGGACGGCCCGACTGCACCACGGCTTCGAGGATCGGAAGCATCGACTGGAGGTTCGACAGCTTCTTTTCGAAGATCAGGATGTAGGGATCGCTGAGCTCGACGAGCATCTTTTCGGGGTTGGTGATGAAATAGGGGCTCAGGTAGCCGCGGTCGAACTGCATGCCTTCGACGACGTCGAGTTCGAAATCGAGGCCCTTGGCTTCCTCGACGGTGATCACGCCTTCCTTGCCGACCTTGTCCATGGCTTCGGCGA
>CAUUIU010000428.1:0-2886 GCA_963545025.1 uncultured Sphingopyxis sp.
CACTTCTAGCTTCGTCGGCAGCGTCAGATGTGTATAAGAGACAGACCAGATCCTTCAATGCCTCGGGGTTCATCGTGCGCAGGCCGAGCGTCTGCGCGGCCATCGCGATCGCGCCTGAATCGGGGCGGACACGGACGTAAAACTCGGCCTTCACGTCGATACGCAGCCGGTCGAGCGTGATCAGCGCGTCGACATTCTTGCGCTCGACCGCCAGCCGGACGGTGTTCATGTTCACCGGCATCGTTTCGTGCAGCACCGGCAAAACCAGCGCGCCGCCATTCATGATGACGCGTTCGCCCCGAAATCCCGTGCGGACGAACGCAATTTCCTTGGTCGCGCGATGATAAAGCCGCGTGACAATCAGTCCCAATATCAGAAGCGCGGCAAGCCCTATGCCGGCGTAAATGGCAATTTCGATCATGAACCCACCCGTTGCTGTCGATTCGCGCTTCCATGATTGGAAGCCCCCGCACGGATATTAGGGTCAGTCGAGCCGGGGTAAATAGAAATCGCCGCGGGTGAATGCTTTGAATATATCGCCGTCGCGTTTTACCAGAAGAACGCTCTCGCCGGTCTGGAAAATCTGGTCGGCGCTGTCGGGTTCGACCATGATCTGGTGCGGCTGGCCATGGACATCGGTGACCCGCGCCCGCGCGGGATTTCCAATGCTGGCGGTGCCGATGCTGATTTCGGCATAACGCCCGATCAGCTCGTCGCGGTCGATGGCGGTGGTTTCGAGGGCCGGGACCAGATGCGCGACAGCGCGCGTCGCGGCGCCCGTCACGGGGAGCGCGGCGACCGCGGTCAAGGGCACGACAAGCAGGTTGGAGCCCGGTCCGCCCGTCAACGCCGTGATCAGTTGCTGCAGCCCGAGCCCGAGCGCGCCGAAAAGCGCGAGAAAGATCACCAGCCACATGAGAAAGGGCAGGCGTCCGATCCCCGCCCAGGCGAGGAGTGTGTCGGCCATCCCCGCGTCGCCATGCGAATCGCCCGGCAAATGGGCCTCGATATCGCCGGCGAGCCCAACCGCCTGGACGGCACCGATCATCAGCATCAGCAGCAGCGCGGCGCTGAAGACGACATTTTCGGAAGCGAGAAACTGGTCGAGCATCGCAGCCTATGTGACGGCCGGCGTGCCGGTTGGCAAGCGGCGCGACACGAACGCGCTACGCCGGGCCATCGCCCTCAAGCCCCTGATATTTCAGCTGGAGATAGCGTTCGCGTGTCGCGAGTTTGTCGAGTTCGCCGGCCGCGAGGCTGCGCGCCGCGCTGCCGATCTCGCTTTCGAGCATCTTGAGCCCGCCCACCAAAGTCTCGTCGGGGGTGCGCCCGGCATGCGCCTCGCCGCGCAGTCCGGCGGGAATGCGCTGATAGCCCGCGACCAGCTCGGGCAGGTCCTCGCCGACGAGCTTGCGGATGTTCGACGCCGCCGGGCTCGACGCATCGAGCGTCTGGAGCTGCGGCGCGAGCAGGTCGAGCTGGACGCCGATGCCGTCGACAAGTTGCCGCGCCGGCGCGGGCAGCGCCGGACGCTGCGCCTCGAGCCAGATCTCGGTGCGCCCCGCGAGCTGCTTGAGGTCGGTCTTGGGCAGGTCGGCCTGGCGCGGCTCGGGGAAGGGCGAACGCCCGAACAGCACCGCGACCCCGAGCAGCAGCACGAACAGGGCGAGCAGGCCGGTGAAACCCAGCGGCTGGATCAACGCGCCGAACAGCGCCGCGCCGATCAACACGATCCCGCCCGCGATCAGCACGCGGCCGAGCTTTTTATAGAGATGCTGGCGGCGCAGCGCGACGCTTTTCGTGCCGATCGGCCGGCGGCGCTCGCGCGACCGTTCGATCGCCGACGCGGCCGAAAGCCGGATCTTGTCGACTTCGCTCATCGTCATGCCTTAGCCTTCGAGCGACGCGAGCGGACTGTCGGCCCCGCCGACGCTCGCCTGCGCCTGGCTCGCACCCTCGGCGCGCGCGATATAGCCCTTCGACTTGGCGACCTCGCCTTCGAGCGACTGGACCGTCGTCTTCATGCTGTCGAGCGCCTTGAGCTTGAAGGTGTCGATCGCATCCATCGTGTCATAGATATTCTGGAAGGCGCGGCTCAGCGTCTCCATCGGGATCGTGCTCGACGCCGCCTGCTCGTGGATGCGCGCGGTATTGTCCTTCAGCATCTTCGAGGTGCCGTCGATGATGTTCGCGGTGGTCGTGTTCAGCGCGGTGATCTGTTCGAGCACCAGCTTCTGGTTGGTCATCGCCTGCGCGACGGTGATCGCGGTCTTGAGCGCGCCGACGGTCGTGGTCGAGGCGCGGTCGACGCCCTTCACCAGCTCGATATTGTTCTTTTTGACGAGGTCGAGCGCGAGATAACCCTGCACCGTCACCGCCATCTGCGTCAGCAAATCCTGCGTGCGCTGGCGCGCATAGAAAAGCGCATTCTCGCGCAGCACCTTCGCCTTGGCGGGGTCGGTGCCGTCGAGCTCGTTCGCCTTCGCTTCGAGCTTCTCGTCGAGCGTCTGCGCGATGTGGACCATCTGCTCCAGCTTGCCCATCGCTTCCCACAGCTTGCGCCGTTCGACGTCGATGGCGGCATTGTCCATCAACAGCTCGTCCTTGCCGTTGGACAGCGCGGTGAGCACGCCGCTGATGTGCGTTTGCGCGCTGCGATACTGCGCGAAATAATTGGTGACGCTGCTCCCGAAAATCTTGTCGAGAAAGCCGCGCTTTGACAGCAATTTGCCGTTCGCCGACGGGTCGAGCCGTTCGACGGTGTTGCGCAATTCGATGAGGTTCATGCCGATGTCGCTGTCGCGATCCATCGCCTTGATCGGCCGGTCGAGGAAGCGGTTCGACTGGTTCGCTGCCTCCAGCATTTCCTTGCGGCCCATGTTGGTG
>CAUUIU010000429.1:0-2885 GCA_963545025.1 uncultured Sphingopyxis sp.
AGAATATTCTGGTCGCGCTTGTTCGCGGTAACGATGATGACGTTGGGGTCTTCGGCCGTCTCGGCGGCGGCGACCGGCGCGTCCTGTGCATGGGCAGGCACCGTCATGGCGGCAACAACGCCGAGCGAGCAACCCATCAAAGTTACGAAGCGGCTAGTGGTCATGTGCGTATCCTTCCCAAGACGGCCCGCATTGCACGGGTCCGGAGCGGACAAGATCGCCTTGCCCCCGGAAGACCAATCCCACAAAGCTGAACGCCCGTCAATATCGTATGACGATTTCGTGCGATGAGATTTCGATATGATCGAACAGAATTGATGGACGATCGGCGCGCTTATGGTTACAGTTTTGCGAGCAATGAGATGGGATTGAAGATGGCAACGACGACGCAAGCAAAGCAGAAAGCCGCAAGCCTGAAGGATATGGGTGACGAAAATGGTTCGGCCGACACATCATCTTCGAGCGCCGCCGACCGCGTGTCCGACTCGATTCTTCAGGGGATTCGGTCGGGCGCCTTTGTACCCGGCCAGCACCTTCTCGAACCCGATTTAACGCGCCGCCTCGGGATCAGCCGGGGCTCGCTTCGCGAAGCCCTCAAGCATCTTGCTGCCGCCGGCATCGTCACGCTCAACCGCTTTCGCGGCGCCTATATCAGCACGCTCGACCGCAAATCGGTGCTCGATCTGTTGGACACGCTCGAGCCGCTCGCACGCTTGGCCGCGCGCCTCGCTGCAGAGAATTGTAACGACGATGCGCAACGTAAGCGCATGCTGACCGCGGCTGCCAATATCGATTTCGCAACCAAGGAGCGCAATCGCGGCCTCTATCTCGATCGCCGGCGGCAGTTCTACGACACGCTGATCGACATCAGCGGCAATCGGGAATTGTCGCGCGCGATGCCGCTGAGCCGGACCGACCTGTTCCGCGCCCAGGTGGAGACAATCCAGTCGGAGAAACAGCGGATGCTGCACGCGTCGGGCTATGCCAAGATCACGAAGGCCGTGATCGAAAACGAGCCCCTTCTGGCCGATCGCGCGGTCAAAAAACACTTCGACGGCACGCGAAAAACGATCAATGAGCTGCCCGCAACTGCGTTCCCATCGTTGGAAATCTAGGATTTATGCCGCCTTGGCAGTCGCGGAAAAAGCAAACTCGCTGTCAAAATCACTAGACGAAATCGTCCTACGTCTTTACGCCTCTCCCTAACGCGCTCCACCGAATCGAGAGCGGCGGGAGAGGTGCAGCATGCTGTATATTACGGCGATCTATCCAAATGACGCGGGCAGCCGGTTCGACGCGGACTATTATCTGACGTCGCACACCGAGCGCGCCGAGGCGCTGCTTGCACCGCATGGGCTGCGGTCCATTCGCACGACGATCGGCGTTGCGGGTCTCGACGGCTCATTGCCTCCCTATTGGGCCGTCAGCGAGATGCTCTTCACTTCGCGCGAGGATTTTGACGCGGCGATCGCCGCCAGCGGCGACGCCTTGTTCGCCGACATTCCCAATTACACCAACGTCACCCCGATCCTGCAAGTCAGCGAACTGGCTGCAGCTTGAGTCTATCCAGGAGAGTCCGAGAATGTCCGGTTACAATCCCAACACCCCCTATGTCCGCAATGCGATGAGCGACATCGGGATGATTACCGCGCTCGACGAGGTGCTCAATCACCAGATCGTCGACACCTTCTCGACCGTCTCGACCTCCGAACAGAGCTGGACCGAAAAGATCTGGTCGGCGATCGTCCGCAAGGACGGCGCGATGGGGATCGATTTCGGGCTCGGCCGCTATCACAACCGCGGCGTGCTCGACGGCTGGGCCGCAGTTTCGCGCGGCAGCGAACAATGGACAGTGCGCGCAAACCGCGAACTGCGCGACGATCCCTCGATCACGCAGGTCGGCCCCCTCACCTATGAGATTATCGAGCCGCTCAAGAAGGTTCGCTACGCGCTCGCCAAGAATGACGCGCAGCCGATCAGCTATGACATCGTCTTCACCGCCGAAATGCCGCCCTTCTTCGAGGATCGCCACAAGCAGCGCGAGCGCGACGGCTTCCGCGTCGGCTCCGACGTCGTCCGCTATCACCAGATCGGGGTGCCGTCGGGCTGGGTCGAGATCGAGGGTGAGCGTTTCGAGATCAGACCTGAGGAATGGACCGAATATCGCGACCACAGCTGGGGCACCCGGCTCGACGTCGGCGCGCACAATGCCGATGTCCGCCCCTCCTCCGATTTCGGCGACGTCAAGTTCGGCGAAGGCGAGTTCGTGCTAATCTGGAGCCCGTTCATGCTCGAAAGCCCGACGGGCGAACGGACAAGCTATCACTTCTATTATATGTCGAAACAGGGGCACATCTTCTACTCGTCGGGCTATCGCAACCTGCCCGACGGAACGCAGGAAAAGGTCGCGCGCGTGCGGCCCGAGATGCGCTTCGACGACAAGACGCGGCGCCTGCTCGGCGGCACGGTGCATTTCGACATGCTGCAGGGCGGCACGCACAGCGTCGAGGTCGAAGTCGTCGGCACCTCGGGCGTCCACCTCGGCCCCGGCCTCTATCTCGGCTTCGACGGGCGCAAGCATGGCAGCTGGCACGGCCCGCTGACGATCGAGGGCGAATATTTCGCCGACACGCTCGACGTCGCGACGCTTCAGCGCATCCGCCAGCTTCGCGATTGCCCAATCAAAGTCACCGAGGGCGATGCTGTCGGTTACGGCATCATGGAAACGATCATCCACGGCGAGCATCCTGAAATGGGCCTAACCGCCGCGAATTCGCTGGTCTGATCCGGTGGCGCGCAACACCGACAAGATCGCCGCGGGCCTCCGCTCCTATCTGCCTGTCTCTTATACACATCTGACGCTGCCGACGAAGCTCGAAGTGTAG
>CAUUIU010000430.1:0-2860 GCA_963545025.1 uncultured Sphingopyxis sp.
CTACACTTCTAGCTTCGTCGGCAGCGTCAGATGTGTATAAGAGACAGGGACGATGCCGTATAGGTCTTCGGCGTCATATTTCGGCGGACGCGGGTCCTTCAGCGGCACCTCGAAGCCCTTGTTCTCGCCCAGATGACTGACGATATCGCGCACGATCGTCAGCGCATGTTCGTCATTCTCGGCGAGATGATCGACGACGCCCGATTTCTTGGCGTGCAGGTCGCCGCCGCCGAGATACTCGGCGCTGATCTCTTCACCCGTCGCCGCTTTCACCAGCGGCGGGCCGGCGAGGAAGATCGTGCCCTGATTGCGGACGATCACCGTCTCGTCCGACATCGCCGGGACATAGGCGCCGCCGGCGGTGCAGCTGCCCATCACGCACGCAATTTGCGGGATGCGCTTCGCCGACATCGTCGCCTGGTTGAAAAAGATGCGCCCGAAATGGTCGCGGTCTGGAAAGACCTGATCCTGATGCGGCAGGTTCGCGCCGCCGCTGTCGACAAGGTAGATGCACGGCAGGCGGTTCGCCTCGGCAATCTCCTGCGCGCGGAGATGCTTCTTGACGGTCATCGGGTAATAGGTGCCGCCCTTCACCGTCGCATCGTTGCACACGATCATGCACTGGCGCCCCGACACGCGCCCGATGCCGCAGATCAGTCCGGCGCCCGGCACTTCGCCGTCATAAAGATCGTTCGCCGCGAGCTGGCCGATCTCGAGGAAGGGCGAGCCCGGATCGAGCAGGCGTTCGACGCGCTCGCGCGGGAGCAGTTTGCCGCGGCTCGTATGGCGCTCGCGCGACTTTTCGTTGCCGCCGAGCGCCGCCTCGGCAACGCGCGCCCACAGCGCGTCCTTCAGCGCGCGATTGTGCGCGGCATTGGCGCGGAAATCCTCGCCCTCGGCATTGGCCATCGTTCCCAGAACCGGTGCGCTCACGTCCGTTCATCTCCCATAAGTTGCGGCTGGGTTAGCCGGTCGCTCGTCGATTGGGAAGCACCGCAGGCCGAAATTGGTTGGCGTTGAACGCGGCGGCATACATGCCTATCCATCCGGCATATTATTCAACAAGCTAGGGTCTTCTTCATGAAACATCGCATCCTCGCCCTCGTGCTTTCCACCGCGGCGATCGCCGCTGGCACGGTCGCCTGCACCGGCGGCAAGGAGGAGAGCGGGGCGAGCTATACGGTCGGCACCGAGCTTGGCATCAACAAGGCGGCGATGGACACGGCGGTCAAGCCCGGCGACGATTTCAATGCCTATGCCAATGGCAACTGGACCAGGACGACCGAGATTCCTGCTGATCGTTCGTCGATCGGTGCCTTTTACGTCGCGCAGCTCGAAACCGAGAAGCGCAACCGCGAATTGGTCGATGCGATCGTCAAGGGAACGCCCGAGGCGGGCAGCAATGAGGCGCGTATTGCTTCCTTCTACAAGGCCTATACCAATACCGCGGCGATCGACGCCGCGGGCATCAAGCCGATGGAAGCCGACATCGCGCGCTTTAATGCGATCGCCGACAAGGCGGCGTTGTCGAAGATATTGGGCGAACAGACCCGCGCCGACGTCGATCCGCTCAATGCGACCGACTTCGGCACCGAGAATCTCTTCGGCGTCTTCGTGACGCAGGGCCTCGCGACCCCCGGCGAGGTGATCCCCTATGTGCTGCAAGGCGGCCTCGGCCTCCCCGAGCGTGAATATTATCTGTCGGCCGATCCCAAGATGGCGCAGATCCGCACCGCCTATCAGGCCTATATCGCCAAGCTGCTGACTGCCGCGGGGCAGAGCGACGCGGCGGCCAAGGCGAAGCGTATCTATGACCTTGAGGTCCAGATTGCGAAGGCGCATGCGACGCGCGAGGACAGCGAGGATTTCGCCAAGTCGGCGGGCGTGTGGAGCCCTGCCGATTTTGCGAAGAAGGCGCCGGGCATCGACTGGCCGGCCTATTTCGCCGCGGCAAAGCTGAACGGCGCGACCAAGTTCGGCGCCTATCACGCGGGTGCGATCGCCGGCCTCTCGGCGCTGGTCGCGTCCGAACCGCTCGACGCGTGGAGGGACTGGCTGGTCTTCCATCAGATCAACACCCATGCCGACGTGCTGCCGACCGCCATCGATAGCGCGCACTTCGCTTTCTATGGCACGACGCTCGCCGGCACGCCGCAGCAGCGCGCCCGCGACAAGCGCGCGCTCGATGCGCTCGATACCTACCTCGGCGATGCGGTGGGGCAGGCCTATGCCGACAAATATTTCCCGGCATCGGCTAAGGCCGAAGTCGGCGACATGGTGAAGAACATCAAGGCCGCCTTTGCGACGCGCGTCCAGGGCATCGACTGGATGGCGCCCGAGACGAAGAAGGAAGCGATCAAGAAGGTCGAAACGATCGTCGTCGGCGTCGGCTATCCCGACCATTGGCGCGACTATGCCAGCTACGGCGTCGGCGACAGCGCCTACGCCAATGCCGTGACGGGCGAGCGCGTCGAGACCGCCCACCAGCTCGCCAAGATCGGCAAGCCAATGGACAAGGGCGAATGGTGGATGGTCCCGCAGACGGTCAATGCCGTGAACCTGCCGGTCCAGAATGCGCTGAACTTCCCCGCCGCGATCCTGCAGCCGCCCTTCTTCAATGCGAAGGCCGACCCCGCCTATAATTATGGCGCGATCGGCGCGGTCATCGGCCACGAGATCAGCCACAGCTTCGACAATAATGGCGCGGCTTTCGACTCGACCGGCGCGCTGCGCAACTGGTGGACCGCCGCGGATCTGGCGAAGTTCAATGCCGCTGGCGCGGCGCTGGCGGCGCAGTATGATACGTACAAGCCGTTCCCCGATCTTGCGGTCAACGGAAAGCTGACGCTGGGCGAGAATA
>CAUUIU010000431.1:0-2858 GCA_963545025.1 uncultured Sphingopyxis sp.
ATCCGGTGCTGTCCGACCCCGAGGTGATGATCTGGTGGTCGAGCGGTCCTCACGCGTCGCTCGCGGAGACCGCCGACTATGTCAAACGCAACGCGGCCGAGGATAACGGCTATCTGTGTTGGGCGATCACCGCCGGTGACGATGTCGCACTTGGCTGGGTGATCCTGATCGACGGAAAGCCCGACGTGAAGGAAATCGGCTATATCCTGCGCCGCGACCAGTGGGGCACCGGCATCGCGCGCGAGGCGGTATCGCGCGTAATCGACCATGGTTTCTGCGATATGCGCCTCCGCCGGATCTACGCCGACACCGATCCGGAGAACCCCGGCTCGATCGGGCTACTTGAGCGTCTCGGCTTCCAGTGCGAAGGCCGGCTGCGCGGCGAGTGGGAAACGCATATCGGCATACGCGATTCGCTGATTTTCGGATTGCTGCGCGACGAATGGATGATGGAGAAGAGAAATTGACCGACCGCTATGACGACAAGCCTTTCCTGCGCTTTGTCGACGCCTGGGTACTGAAGGCGATCGGCCACCTCGACGCGCCGACCGAAAATTATTGCCGGACGATGATGCCGCAGCTCGAACAAAGCTTCGGATTGAAGGGAAGCTGGACGCAGATCGTCGAGCAGCAGATGAAATTCCCGCCCGATTTCGCGTCGCAGGTCCAGAAAGTGTGGGCCGACGGTAACGACCGGTTCCAGGCGGCGAATGGACGGCCCGCCGATCCCGTCCAGTTCGCCTATCATTTCGTCGACCGGAATTTCGGATCGGCGGGAAGCGCAGGCGCATGAGCAGCCTGATCGTCCGGCCGGCCGTACGTGCCGACTATGACCGCTGGCTGCCGCTGTGGGACGGCTATAACACCTTCTACGGACGCAACGGCGACACCGCGCTTGCGCCCGAGATCACCGCAGCGACGTGGGAGCGGTTCTTCGATCCCTATGAACCGATGTTCGCGCTTGTCGCCGAGCAGGGCGGGGCGCTTCCGGGCCTCACCCACTATCTGCTCCACCGCAGCACGACCTCGCTTCAGCCGTCGCTTTATCTGCAGGACCTGTTCACCGTTGCCGAAGCGCGGGGGCAGGGCGTCGGCCGCGCGCTGATCGAAGCCGTCTATCGCGCGGCGCAAGAGCGATCGCTGCCCCGCGTCTATTGGTTGACCCACGAAACCAACGAAACCGCGATGCAGCTTTATGATAGCATCGCCCAGAAGTCGGGATTTCTCGTTTATGCCAAGCGGCTGGCTTGATTTGATATCATGATATGATATCAAAGTGGCATGCGCTTCCTCGCCGATATTCCTGACGACGATATCCAGTGGCTCGATGCACTCGCCGCCGAGCAGGGCGTGTCGCGTGCGGAACTGGTCCGCCGCGCGGTTGCAGCCTATCGCGCCGACGTGTCGGGCGATGCCGTCGACAACGCGTTCGGCATCTGGCGCGGGCGTGATGATATCGGCGATGGGCTGAAATATCAGCGGCGCCTGCGGGGCAAGCGCGAATGATCGACGCGCAGTTCGACTCCGATATTCTGATCGATGCCTTGAACGGCGTCGAGGCCGCGCGCAGCGAGATCCGCCGCGCCGGGCGCAAGAGCATCAGCCGCGTCAGCTGGACCGAGGTCATGTCTGCCGCCGATCCCAAATCGGTGAAGGCGGTCGAGGCTTTCCTCGGCTGTTTCGCGGTCGAGGAGATCGGCGATGCGGTCGCGCGACGCGCCGCCGCGCTGCGTGCCGAGCGCAAGGGCTTGACCCTCGCCGACGCTTTCGTACTGGCGACGGCACAGATCGGCGGCCGCATCCTCGTGACTCGCAATATCAAGGTGTTCCCGGCGTCGATGCCGGGTATTCGCATTCCCTACACGCTCTAAAGAAAGCCCAAGCCCCATGTGCGGAATCATCGGAATCATCGGCAAGGACCAGGTGGCCGACCGGCTGGTCGATGGCCTCAGGCGCATGGAATATCGCGGCTACGATTCGGCGGGCGTGTGTACGGTCGAGGGCGGCCAGCTGATCCGGCGCCGCGCCGAGGGCAAGCTGGGCAATCTGGTCAAGGAACTCGCGGGCAATCCCGCGCCCGGCACCGTCGGCATCGCGCACACGCGCTGGGCGACCCATGGCGCGCCGACGACGAGCAATGCGCACCCGCATGCGACGGGCGAAGTTGCGCTCGTCCACAACGGCATCATCGAGAACTTCAAGCCGCTGCGCGAGGCGTTGCAGGCGCGTGGCCGCACCTTTGAAAGCGAGACCGACACCGAGGTGGTCGCGCATCTCGTCTCTGAACAGGTCGAGGCGGGGCTGTCGCCGCAGGATGCGGTCAAGGCCGTGCTGCCGCAACTGCGCGGCGCCTTCGCGCTCGCCATCGCCTTCCGCCAGCATCCCGACCTGCTGATCGGCGCGCGCCTCGGCTCGCCGCTGGTCGTCGGCTATGGCCCAAAAGACGAAAAGGGGGGCGAAACCTACCTCGGCTCGGACGCATTGGCGCTCGCCCCGCTAACACAAAAGATCGCTTATCTCGACGAGGGCGACTGGGTCGTCATCACCCAGGGCGGCGCACAAATCTACGACAGCGCGAACAATCCCGTTACCCGCGAGATCACGACCAGCGGCGTCACCGCCGCAGCGGTCGAAAAGGGCAATTACCGCCACTTCATGCAGAAGGAGATTTTCGAGCAGCCGACCGTGGTCGCGCAGACGCTCTCCTCCTACATCCGCCCGCTCGAACAGACCGTCGCGCTGCCACAGATGGACTTCGACCTGTCGAAGATCGACCGCATCACCATCGTCGCGTGCGGCACCAGCTTCTACTGTCTCTTATACACATCTGACGCTGCCGACGAAGCTCGAAGTGTAGA
>CAUUIU010000432.1:0-2851 GCA_963545025.1 uncultured Sphingopyxis sp.
GACATGGCGTTGCTCGGTGGTCAGCGCTCCGTCGGGCTGCGGCAGCATCTGGCCGCGGCTGACCCCGCCGAGCGAAGTGAAATAGATGAACGCGAGACGACCGGTCGCGCCATCGACATAATAGATCGCCTCGCCCGAATAGGGGGGCTCACTGCCGAGGACGATGTGGCGCGCGCGGACGAAGCGCCCACCCTCCATCGGTTCGAAACATTGGAGATCGGCTAGCGTGCCGCCGGGAAAGGGCGCGATCCAGCATGCACCCGACAGCGCCGCGACGGGCGCGAGCGGGTCGGCATCTGCGGCCAGCGCGGGGCCGCTACCCGCCGCCAGCGCGGCGAGCAGCAACGCCCCGGCAAAGCGCATCAGCGCAGCACGCCCTTTGCCGTCATCGCGCGCGCGTAGAAGAAGAGCGCGATCGCGACGGCCCAGATCACCGCGAGGAACATCAGCACACCCTCGCCGAACAGCGCCTGATATTCGGCCGCCTGCATGCCGACCTGATAGATGCTCATCAGCGCGAGGCCGACGAGCGAGACGAGAAAGGCCGTCACCGCGTGACGGCTGCGCAGCAACAACAAGAGCGTTCCGGCCATCGCGCCCCAGACGCCGAGCGCCCAGCCCACATCGGCCCAGAGCGGATAGGCGTCGACCCACGCGATCTGTTCGGGCTTCAACCCCGAGCTTTCGAGATACCAGGCCGCCTTGGTCTTGAACCCGATATAGTCGGAGACCGGAATGCAGTGCCACAGGAACGACAGGATGCCGACGGCCCACAGATGCCACGGCGTTTTGACGGCTTCGGTCATATTCGTCTCCCTCCCCAGAAAGATCAGGCGTAACTACCAGATTTTGCGACGGTCAGCAATGTAGTGATATAGTCGCGCAATACAGCGATATTGCGGTCGAAATAGCCGATGTCGCGATAGGTGCGCGCCTGCATCACCGCCCCCTCCATCACCGTCAGCACGAATTCGCCGAGCGCCTTGCGGTCGGTGCCTTGGGGCAGGCGATCGGCGGCGGCGTCGAAGCAACCCGCGATCGCCGCTGACCAGTTGGTGAAGTTGGCCGCCATCAGGTCGCGCACCACCGGATCGGGTTCGTGGATTTCGAGCGCGAGGCTGCCGATCGGGCAACCGTAAGTGCAGTCGGTGACGATCAGGTGGGTGCGATAGCCCGCGAGCAGCGCGAAGACGCGGTCGATCGGATCGTCGACCCCCTCCCAGTTCGGCGCGAGCAGATTGTCCTCGATCCCGTCGCGATAGAGTTCGAGCACGCCGACGAGCACATCCTGCTTGCCCGGGAAGAAATGATAGAGGCTGCCCGAATGGACCTGGCTCCGCGAAAGGATGTCGGAGACCGAGGTCGAGAGATAGCCCTTCTCCCAGAACAACTCCATCGCGGTCATCAGGATGCGGTTGCGGGTGTCGGCGGCATTCATCGCAGTCCCCTAACCCGCGCGGTCATAGGCGGCGCGGAGCCAGTCCGCGACATCGCCCCCAGCATCCTCGCCCGCGGCGATCCGGACGCGGTGCGAGACCATCGCGTTCCAACTGCCCGCCGCTTCGAGCTTGCCCGTCGGCTCCTCGCCCTTGAGCGCAAGGCCAATGTCGAAGCGGTCCTTGGTCGAGGGCTGGAGCAACGCGAACTGCTTTTTGCGGCGGAGGCTGACATAGCCCTTTTTCGGCGCCAGTTCGACGTCGCCGCCGAAACCCTGCACGAGCGCGATCAGCCGGTCGTAGAGCGGCCGCCAATGCGCTTTTGGACCATCGAACGCCGCGTCGACAAGCGCGTCGTCATCGTGCGAGGCCGCCGACGAAGCGTTGGCCGCATGGACGATCATATTGGCATAGCCGTGGCCGAGGCCATGTTCGGATTTCAGATGGTTCACGAGCGCCATATGGCCGGCGATGCCCGTCGCGCGCGCGGCGGCGACCCACTCGTCGAGCCCCTTGCCGGTCTTCGCTTTGAGGCTTTCGCCCATCTTCTCGAATTCGTCGGCCATAACCGTTCTCCCTCGCCAAGATGAGTTGATTGAACATTCAACCAAGCGATTTGTCAAGAGGCTTGGCAAGCGGGCGGGCAGCCCCGATATGCTGGGGCATGTGCGTCGTTGCTCTCGCCCGGCAGGTTCATGCCGACTGGCCCCTCATCCTTATCGGCAATCGCGACGAATTTCACGGCCGCCCCGCTGCGCCGCTCGGCACGTGGGACGACGGCAGCGGCATCGTCGCCGGGCGCGATCTGCAGGCGGGCGGAACGTGGCTGGGCGTGCACCAGCCGAGCGGACGCGCGGTCGTCGTCACCAATGTGCGTGGCGCGATGCCCGATCCCGCCAAGGAGTCGCGCGGCAAGCTGGTGACCGACATGCTGCGCGGCGACGGGCGCTTCGCCGTCCCCCCCGCCGAGGACCTGCCGCGTTTCAATGCGTTCAACCTTTTCGCCGTCGATGGCAGTGCGGCGCAGTTGCTGACCAACCGGCCAGTCCCGTTGATCATGCCGCTGGACCGCGGCGTCCATGCGCTCGCCAACGAGCCCGTCGATGCGCCCTGCCCGCGCGCCGAGCGGCTGCGCCTTGCACTCGAAACGGTCGTCGCGGCGGGCGACGACCCGGAAAGCCTGCTCGACACGCTGATGGCCGAGGACGATCCCGCGCTGTTTCTGCGCGGCGACGTTTACGGCACCCGCGCCTCGACGCTCGTCGCCATTTCGGCCGCGGGAGACGTGCATATGATCGAGCGCAGATATGAAGCGGGCGGCCGTCCCGCTGGAACGACCGCCCTGAATTTCCGTATCGGCTAAGGCCGGAAACTTATTTAGGCGCGATCACCATCAGCATCTGTCGGCCTTCGGT
>CAUUIU010000433.1:0-2850 GCA_963545025.1 uncultured Sphingopyxis sp.
CCCATAGGCCGTCCTCGCAGCGCAGCATTTCGGCGCGGGTGTGCGTTCGGATCCGCGCGCCGCGTGTCGCTGCGTCGCGGGCGTTGAGCGCGACCAACCGCGCATCGTCGGTCCAGCCGTCCGAATATTCGAAGCCCCGGACATATTGCGGCTGCAACACGCCGCCCGCGACATGGCGGCGCAGATCGATCGACCGCGTCGCGGGCAATTTTTTCCGCCCGCCGATATGATCGTAAAGAAAGAGGCCGAGCCGCAGCAGCCAGCGTGGACGGAGGCCGTCGCGATAGGGCAGTACGAAGCGCAGCGGATGGATGATATGCGGCGCGATGCCCCACAGGATTTCGCGCTCCTTCAGCGCCTCGCGTACCAGGGCGAACTCATAATGTTCGAGATAGCGCAGCCCGCCATGGATCAGCTTGGTCGACGATGAGGACGTGCCCTGCGCAAGATCGCCCGCTTCGAGCAGCAGCACCCGCGCCCCGCGCCCCGCGGCGTCGCGCGCGACCCCCGCGCCGTTGATGCCGCCGCCGACGACGATGACATCATAGGGAAGGGCGCTGTCGGGCATGCCGCTCCCTATGGCAATCCTGCGGATTTTGCCAAGAGAAGACATCGTATGCGGCTTACGTATGCGCGTTGCATTCATGCGGCGCATCCGCCAATTCTCAGGCGATATTTCTAGGGGACGAATGTGAGCGTGAAAGTCGAAACATTGGTGTTGTTCGGCGCGACGGGCGACCTGGCGCAGCGCATGCTCTTTCCCTCGCTCTACAATCTCCATCTCGACGGATTGCTCGCCGACGCGCTGACGATCATCGGATCGGGGCGATCGAAAATGGACCGCGCGACGTTCCAGCAGCAAGTCCGCGCCGCGCTGGCCGAACATCTGTCCGCCGACCGCATCGAGGATGCGGGTGTCGCGGCTTTCCTCGATCGTATCGATTATTGCGCGATCGATGCCGGGGCGGGCACGGGTTATGATGAACTCGCGGCATTGCTCGGCGACCGGATGGGCCGCCCGATCGGCGTCTATCTCTCGACCCCGCCGTCGATGTTCGGCCCGATTGCGCAGGGGCTCAACGCCGCGGGCATCGCCTGCACCGAATGCCGCATCGCGATGGAAAAGCCGATCGGCCACGACCTGGCTTCGTCGCGCGACGTCAACGCGCAGGTCGGCGACGCCTTTGCCGAGGACCGCGTCTTCCGCATCGACCATTATCTTGGCAAGGAAACGGTGCAGAATCTGCTCGCGCTGCGCTTTGCCAACATGCTCTTCGAGCCTTTGTGGAACGCGCAGGCGATCGACCATGTCCAGATCACCGTCGCCGAAACCGTGGGGCTCGAAGGCCGTGTTTCCTATTATGACGGTGTCGGCGCGCTCAAGGATATGGTGCAGAACCATATGCTCCAGCTGCTCGCGATCATCGCGATGGAGCCGCCGTCGAGCGTCTCGTCGACCGCGGTGCGCGACGAAAAGGTCAAGCTGCTGCGTAGCTTGCGCAAGCTGACCGCCGCCGACGTCAAGGCGCACAGCGTCAAGGGGCAATACACCAGCGGCGCGGTCAATGGCGGCGCGGTCGAGGGTTACGCCGACGAACTCGGCAATCCGTCGAACACCGAGACGTTCGTTGCGATCAAAGCCTATATCGACAATTGGCGCTGGAAGGGCGTGCCCTTCTACCTGCGCACCGGCAAACGGATGCCCGAGCGCAAGTCCGAAGTGCTGATCCAGTTCAAGCCGGTGCCGCACAACATCTTCGCGCGCGTTGGCGCGGGCAAGCTCGATGCGAACAGCATGATCATCAACCTCCAGCCCGAGGAAAATATCCGGGTCAAGGTGATGGCGAAGCAGCCCGGGCTCGACCGCGATGGCGTGAAGCTGAAAGAAGTGACGATGGACGTCTCGCTCTCGCACAGCTTTGCGGGCGAGCGGAGGCGTATCGCGTACGAACGCCTGCTGCTCGATTTCATCGAAGGCGACCAGACCTTGTTCGTGCGCCGCGACGAGGTCGAGGCGCAGTGGCAGTGGATCGACTCGATCCGCGACGCCTGGGCGGAGGTCGACATGGCGCCGCAGAATTACACCGCGGGAAGCTGGGGCCCGTCGAGCGCAATCGCGCTGATCGAGCGCGACGGAGCGAGCTGGCATGACTGATCTGAACCCCGTAATCTCCAAGGTTACCGACCGTATTATCGAGCGGAGCAGTCCGCGCCGCGCCGCCTATCTGGGCCTCATGGACCGCCAGCGCGACGCCGGCACCAATCGCGGCAATCTGTCGTGCGGCAATCTCGCGCACGGCTTTGCCGCGTCGGGCGAGGACAAGCCTGCGATCCGGTCGGGCGCCGAGATGAACATCGGCATCGTCACCAGCTATAACGACATGCTGTCGGCGCATCAGCCCTACGGCCGCTACCCCGAACAGATCAAACTCTTCGCGCGCGAAGTCGGCGCGACCGCGCAGGTCGCGGGCGGCGTCCCGGCGATGTGCGACGGGGTGACGCAGGGACAGGCGGGCATGGACCTGTCGCTGTTTAGCCGCGACAATATCGCGCAGGGGACGGTGATCGCACTCAGTCATGCGATGTTCGAGAGCGCGCTGCTGCTCGGCATCTGCGACAAGATCGTTCCCGGCTTGCTGATCGGCGCGCTGCGTTTCGGCCATCTGCCGCAAATCCTGATCCCCGCCGGGCCGATGCCATCGGGCCTCGCGAACAAGGAAAAACAGCGCGTTCGCCAGCTTTATGCCGAGGGCAAGGCGACGCGCGACGAGCTGCTCGAGGCGGAAGCGGCGAGTTATCATGGCGCGGGAACCTGCACCTTCTACGGCACCGCGAACAGCAACCAGATGA
>CAUUIU010000434.1:0-2821 GCA_963545025.1 uncultured Sphingopyxis sp.
GATCACTTCCCTTTTTCAGATGAAGGGATTAGGGTCCACGCCAAGGGAATGGGTCGTACCGCAGCAATGAAGACTGCGCCTTGCCGGCAACGCGTCGGCACGGCGCCTCTGGGCTTGTGTTTGGGGGATTGGTGATGACCGTTCGACGTCCGCATTTTGTGCCGATTCTGGCCGCGCTCGTTGTGGCAGCGCCCGGAACCGCGCAAGCGCAGGTCACCGACCCCACGCTCCGCGACAGTTTTTCGATCGGCGATCAGGGAGGGTCGCTCTGCGAAGTGCAGGCGACTGTCCGCGACAGCGTGATCAAGGGCATGTTCGACCGCGCCTGGATCGTGGTCTGCCGCGATGCCAGCCAGCCTGTCGGTTATATCCGCGCGCTCCGCGCCAGCCCCGAAGAAGCGCGCGCGCGCATCGATCGCGGCCGCGCGGGAACGATTACTTGCGCCGCCGACGGCAATTGCACGGTCGGGGACGGCAATGTTGCCTGGTCGACGCGGATCGAGGCAGACGGGGACACTGCTTACTCCGCCGAGGGTTTTGCCGCCTATGGCGACGCGCTGAACCTCGCGCTCCAGTCGGTGCGCCAGCACAAGGTCGTACCAGGCGTGATCAAGGTCGCGACGACCTCGGTCGGCGGCAACGACGGCTTCGCACGCACGCTCGCCGGCACGATCGACGTCGATAAGGCGCTGGCTGAGGGATACCGCCGCAACCACAGCGGCGACTATGCCGAGGCGGCCGAATTTTTCGAAGCGCTGTCGCGCCGCGCGCTCGAGGAGCAGGCGACGGTCGATATCGACCCGACCGAATTCACGCTCAACCGCGCGCTCCAGCGCTCCAATCTCGGCGAGTTCGCCGAAGCCGAGCGCCTGTTCGCCGAAGCCGAGGCGATCCCGACCAGCGACCCCGTCCAACTCCGCCTCCGCCGCAATTTCCGCGCGATCAATGCGCTGAACCAGCGCGATTATGACGGCGCCGCGGCGCTGCTGCAGGCACCGATCCCGCCGCTCGCCAATGCGGTGACGGTATCGGGTAGCGCAGTGACGCTGACCCCCGAAATCGTTGCCGGGGTGAATAGCGGCGCCAACGCGCGCGCGGTGCGCCAGAGCAGCGACCGCGAACGGCTGACCCCGCTTGAGCGCGCGCAGATCATCGATGCGCAGGCGGTCCATCTGCTCGGCACGGTAGAGCGGCTGCGCGGCAACGGCCAGGCAGCGAAAACGGCTCAGATGGAGGGACTCGCCGACGCGCTTGAGGTCCGCGAAGGCCGGGTGACGTCGATCATCCGCCTGCGCTCGCAAATGCTCGGCGAACTCGCACTTGCCGAAGAGGCACTGGGCGACAATGCGGCCGCCGACGCACGCTTCCTCGAATCGATCAACGCGCTCGCTGTCGAATATCCCGAAACCAACGCCCTCGCCTCCGCCCGGGCCCGCTACGCCGCGTTCCTGACCCGCCACGGACAGGACGACAAGGCGATGGCGATCTACAAGGAGGTCGTGACCGCGCTCGCCAATTCGCAGCGCTCGACCACCGGCATGGCGAACATGATGGCGCCCTATTACCGGCTGCTCGCCAGCCGCGGCGCCACCGATGCCGCCGCCGTCAGCGACTTTTTCGTCGCCAGCCAATTGCAGGTTCGCCCCGGCGTCGCCGACACGCAGGCGGTGCTGGCGCGCGAATTGTCGAGCGGCAGCGACGACGGCGCGCGGCTGTTCCGCCAAGCGACGACACTCAACCGCGACATCGAACGCGCGCGGATCGAGGATGCCCGTCTCGCTCAGCTGCCGGTTTCGCCCGAAATCAACGCGCTGCGCGCCGACCTCAAGACCCAGCTCGACAATCTGTCGTTCCAGCAGGCGGAAACGATCGGTGCGCTGTCGGCTTTCCCGCAATATCGCGTCGTCGCGCCGGGCAAACTCGACCTTGCCGAACTGCAACAGGTGCTGCGCCCCGACGAAGCCTATCTGAAGATGCTCGTCGTCGGCGATGCGGTCTATGCGATGCTGATTGGCCAGGGGTCGGCACAGCTCTGGAAATCGGACATCAACGCGGTGGGCCTGCAAAATGCGGTCGACGCGATCCGTTCGACCATCTCGGTCGTCGAGAATGGCCGCCGCGTCACTTATCCCTTCGACGCCGCGACTGCGCGCAAGCTTTATACACAGCTGTTCGGCCCAGTAGCCGACCGGCTGCCGACCGTTACGCATCTGGTGTTCGAGCCCGACGGTGCAATGCTGCAATTGCCGATCAACCTGCTCGTCACCGCCGACACCGGTCTTGCCGCCTATCAGCAGCGCCTGGTCGACCCCGATGCCGACCCGTTCGACATGCGCGAGATCGCGTGGCTCGGCCGCACTGCGCGGCCGAGCACAGCGGTGTCGGCGCTGTCGTTCCGCAACGCGCGACAGGCGGCGCCGTCGAACGCCGCGCGGCAATATTTCGGCCTCGGCGAGAATCTGCCGGTCACCGGGACGCTGGCTTCGCTCGGGACCCGCGGCGCAGCGCCCGGCGGCATCGATGGCGATTGCCAGTGGGACATCACCCAGTGGAGCCGCCCGATCTCCGCCGACGAGCTGGTCACCGCGCGCAATGCCATGAGCCGCGATGCGACGACGCTGCTTACCGGCGGCGCGTTCACCGACACTGCGGTGAAAACCCGCACCGACCTTGGCGACTATCGCATCATCCATTTCGCGACCCACGGCCTCGTCACCGCGCCGCGCCCTGCCTGCCCGGCGCGTCCGGCGCTCGTAACTTCATTCGGCGGGCAGGGATCGGACGGGCTGTTGACCTTTCAGGAAATATTCGACCTCAAGAT
>CAUUIU010000435.1:0-2820 GCA_963545025.1 uncultured Sphingopyxis sp.
AGCCAGGGGCTGCCCGGCCAGGCCGCGACTACCCGGCCGTCGGGCGCCGCGATGATCGGGTCGGCGACCTTGTAGACGACGACGGCGCGTGTGCGCGCCGCCGCGGCCTTGGCGCGGTCGATCTTGCTGCCGTAGAGCTGCGGGAAAGCGCGCGCGAACTCGCCTTCGTGCGGCGTCAGAATCGCCTTGCACGGCGTTTCGGACAGGCGCGGCAGCGCCGCGTCAATCGCAGCGGCGTCGAGGACGAGCGGCTTGCCCGAATCCAGCGCCGCCTCGACATCGAAGAGCAGCTCGTCGCCCGCTGGAAATCCGGGACCGATAACCACGGAACCGACGCGCGGATCGTTCAGCCGCTCGCCGAACTTTTCGTCGCTCTCCGTTATGATCGCCGAAAGGGGTGCGCGCTCGGCGCCGTCGAGCACCACATAACCCGCCCCGGCGCGCAGCGCCGCCGCAGCGGTCAGCCCGGCGGCCCCGCGCATCGGCCCGGCAAAGACCAGCACCATACCGCGCGTGAATTTATGCGCCGATGCGTCGGGTATCCGCGCCTGCGGCATCGGCAAGCTGCGCATCGTCCGGTTCGCCGAAATGCCGATCGTCGCGAGCAGGATGCGCCCGCAACCCGATGCGCTCGGCAACAGCACGTGCGCGGGCTTCAGCGCGCCGAGCGCCAGCGTCACATGCGCGGCAAGCGGCGGCGTCCAGTCGGTCGCCCCATCGCTGTCGACCCCGCTCGGCACATCGACCGCCAGAATGCGCCGGTCGGCAAAGCGCCGGAGGATTGCGGCCAGTTCGTCGGAGATCGGCCTCGAAAGCCCAACGCCGAACAGCGCATCGACGACAAGCGGTGCCGGCCTCGTCCGGGATTCAAGAACCTCGACCGGCCCACTCCATCGCGCACTTGCCGCTTGCGCCAGCTTCGTCGCCGGTTCGCCCAGCGCCGCAACGCGCACCGGCGCGCCGCGCTCGGCGAGCAGCCGCGCCGCCACATAACCATCGCCGCCATTGTTGCCCGGCCCGCACAGGATCAGGACCGGCGCGCCCGCTGCCATCCGCCACGCGATATCGGCAACGGCAGCGCCCGCATGGTCCATCAGTTCGGCCAGCGACGTGCCCTGGATCGCGCAAGCGGCTTCGGCTTCGCGCATCGCCTTGCTGGTCAGGATCGGGGCGTCGGCCGGGACGGACATGGTGCCGCCCTATCACGATCGTGCGGACGCGCCTACTTCGCGCCGCCGGTGTTCGCGGGCAGGCGATAGCGGTCGCCGCCGATCGCCACTTCAATCACGCCATCGCCGACGATCGCGACCTTCGCCGGCTCAGCTCCGTCG
Source organism: uncultured Sphingopyxis sp. (assembly GCA_963545025.1). Taxonomy (GTDB): domain Bacteria; phylum Pseudomonadota; class Alphaproteobacteria; order Sphingomonadales; family Sphingomonadaceae; genus Sphingopyxis. Next base: position 1,332 of record CAUUIU010000435.1, read on the forward strand.
GCCGAGACGACGCCGCGCCCGTCGGTGGTGATCTGAAGACGACGATAACCGATGTCGGGGCGCCCGACGACGAGCACGGCGCCATTGGCGCCCGTCATCTCTTCGACGGTGCAGGTCCGGTCGAACAGCTTCGCGCCTTCGAGCGCGCATTCGATACGACCATTTTCCGCGGCTTCGCGCGATCCGCGCGCTTCGGCCTCGGCGAGCGCGCCATTGTCGGGCGTCCGGTCGCAGCCCGCGAGCGCAAGCAGCGCCAGCATTGCCCCCCCAAGCTTTCTCATCCCTTGCCCTTCAGCTGCGACAGGTCGCGCACTGCGCCACGCGCGGCGCTGGTCGTCATCGCCGCATAGGCCTGAAGTGCTACCGAAACCTTGCGCGGACGCGGCTTGGCGGGTTGCCACGCCCCCTCACCTTTGGCTTCCATCGCCGCGCGGCGCTCGGCCAGCACGCCGTCGGCGACGGCGAGCGTGATCGTGCGCGCGGGAATATCGATGTTGATCAGGTCGCCATTCTCGACGAGCCCGATCGCCCCGCCCTCGGCCGCCTCGGGCGAGACATGGCCGATCGACAGCCCCGAAGTGCCCCCCGAAAAGCGCCCGTCGGTGATCAGCGCACAGGCGGCGCCCAGTCCCTTCGATTTGAGATAGCTCGTCGGATAGAGCATTTCCTGCATTCCCGGCCCGCCCTTGGGCCCTTCATAGCGGATGACAACGACATCGCCCGCCTCGACCTGTCCGGTGAGAATGCCGGCGACCGCCGCGTCCTGGCTTTCATAAACCTTGGCCAGACCTGAAAATTTCAGGATGCTTTCGTCGACGCCCGCGGTCTTCACGATGCAGCCGTCGAGGGCGATGTTGCCCGAGAGCACCGCGAGCCCGCCGTCCTGGCTGAAGGCGTGGCTTGCCGACCGGATCACACCGCCCTCGCGGTCGAGATCGAGCGATTCCCATCGCCGGTCCTGGCTGAAGGCGGTCTGCGTCGGTACGCCGCCGGGCGCCGCCATGAAGAATTTCTGCACCTCGGGATCGTTGGTGCGCGAGATGTCCCATTTGTTGAGCGCGTCGCCCATCGTTGCACTGTGCACCGTCGGCAGATGCGCGTGGAGAAGCCCCGCTCGCTCGAGCTGCCCGAGGATCGCCATGATTCCGCCAGCGCGGTGGACATCCTCCATATGGACGTCGCTTTTCGCCGGCGCGACCTTCGACAAGCACGGCACACGCCGCGACAGCCGGTCGATGTCGGTCATCGTGAAATCGACACCGGCCTCGAAAGCCGCAGCGAGCAGATGGAGCACGGTGTTGGTCGATCCGCCCATCGCGATATCGAGGCTCATCGCATTCTCGAACGCCTCGAAAGTAGCAATATTCCGCGGCAACACGCTGTCGTCGCCCTCTTCATAATGGCGTTTGCACATCTCGACCACGATCCGCCCCGCGCGCAGGAACCTGTCTCTTATACACATCTGACGCTGCCGACGAAGCTAGAAGTG
>CAUUIU010000436.1:0-2819 GCA_963545025.1 uncultured Sphingopyxis sp.
GCTCAGTGTCTCGTGGGCTCGGTGATTTGTTTAAGAGACAGGGGCTGGGGCAGATTTTCGAACTGGTTACGCACCTGCGCGGCGATGCGGGGACGCGGCAGGTCGATGGCGCGCGGGTCGCGATCGCCGAGAATAGCGGCGGGTTCTACGGGGTCGAGGACGGGATGTCCGCGGTGACGATCTTGGCGAAGGCCTAGTCGGCTGTCGCCTCCGCAAACAACGCCGCAATCTCCGGCACCACAGCATGCGCGGTCATTTCGAGCTGCAGCGGCGTGATCGACACCTTGTTGGCGAGCACCGCGTGCAGATCATTGCCGTCATCGTCGCCGCCTTCGGGGAAGCCGATCTTGATCCAATAGTAAGGGACGTGCCGCTCGTCGACGCGGCGCACCGGGCGGAAGCAGCCCGAGGGGCGCTGGCCCTGCGTCGTCGCGCGGATGCCGGTGACTTCGCCGACCGGGCAGTTGGGAAAATTGACGTTGACGAACAGGCCGGGTTTCCAGTCGAGCTCGAGCAACTGCCTGATCACGATCGGCGCATATTTGCGCGCGGTGTCCCAGTGGATTTCGCTCTGGTAGCGGATAATTTGGCTAAGCGCGATCGCTGGGATACCGAGCACGGCGCCCTCCATCGCCGCCGAAGCAGTGCCCGAATAGGTGATATCCTCGGCGAGGTTCGGCCCGCGGTTGACGCCCGACAGGATCAGGTCGGGCTTCTTGTCGGTCATGAACTCATAGATGCCGAGCAGTGCGCAATCGGTCGGGGTGCCGCGCACCGCCCAATGGCGTTCGTCGCGCTGGACGACGCGGACGGGGTGGCTGATCGACATCGAATGGCCGGCGCCCGACCGTTCTTCATCGGGGGCGACGACCCAGACATCGTCGCTGAACTGGCGCGCGACTTCTTCGAGCAGGACAATGCCGGGCGCATCGATGCCGTCGTCGTTGACGACCAAAATACGCGGGTTCGCCTTCAAGCCCATGTCCTCATCCTTCCCAAATTCCATTGTCCGGGGACTATAGGGCAGCGAAGGGTCATTGGTCAATATCGTCGAACGATTTTGACCAATGCTTGTTGACATCGTACGCGCCATCGGCCACCTAACGGACAAAGAAAAACGCTAGGGGAAGAGGTTTGGCAAAGCTGCCTATCGACGATGCGCTCTACGTTCAGCCGCCGGCTTCGCCGCTGGTCGAGGCGACGCTGGGTCTGGTGCAGGACCTTGTGCGGACCCGGCTGCGCGAGTCGGGGCGGAGCTGGAACGACTTCACGATGGCGGGCGCTGACGACCTGCTGACCAAGGATGATTTTGCGGCGATCGAGGCACGGCTGCTCGCGAGCGGCCATCGCTTCGACTGGTCGGCGAGCATCTCGGTCGCCGAACGCCCCGATGCCTATAAATCGGCAGGTGACGACGCCGCGACCGATGCCGGCTTCACCCATCCCGATGCACCGTCGGGCGATGTCGGCGAAGATGGCAAGGCGTTGCGCGGCGTCGGCGACAATGTCGTCCAGCACGCGCAGGATATGCGCGGGACGGCGCGTTACATTCGCTCGAACGAACGCGTTCTTTCCTACCTCACCGACGGGGTGCCGCCGGGCACGATTGCGGTGATCGACGACAGCGGCGGCACACTGACCGCGCCGATCATCGAGCAGTTCGCCGGGGTGATTTGCGCGGGCGGGACGGTGCGCTCGCACCTCGGCATCCTGACCCGCGAATATAATATTCCCTGCCTGATGAACGCGAAGATCACGGGGATCCGAGAAGGCGACACGGTGGTGATCGAGGCGAGCGCGCCGGCGAAAACGACCGAGGATTATCAGGAAGGCGTCGAACGCGTCGGCCGCGTCTGGTTGCTGGCGGGAGAGAGCGCATGAACGACCGCGACCTCACGCTGCATGGTGCCGCGATCAAGCGCCACGCCCCCGCCAAGGCGATCGGCGAACTTGTCGGATTGTCCGAAGAGCGCGCGGCTGCGCTGCTCGCCGAAGCCGTCGCGACCGGACGCGCAATTGAAGCGAAGGGCGCCTATGCGCTCACGCCGCTCGCCGGGGTCGCGCTGCAATCGCGCTATGGCTTGCACTATCAGCATTTGCGCGACGATGCGGCCTTTCGCGCTGCCTATGACGGGTTCGAGCGGATCAACCGCACGCTCAAGCAGATCATCACCGATTGGCAAACGCTCGACGTTGGTGGCCAGAAGATTGCAAACGATCATCGCGACAAGGATTATGACGCGAAGATCGTCGACCGGCTGGGCGGGCTGCACGAACAGGCCGAACCGATCCTGACCGGGCTGGCGCGCGGACTGCCGCGGCTGAAAATCTATGGCGACAAATTGCTCGCCGCGCTCGAAGCCGCCGAGGACGGCGACGTCGAATGGGTGAGCGATATCCGCCGCGAATCCTATCACACCGTCTGGTTCGAACTGCACGAAGAGCTGCTCCGCGTCATGGGCACCGAGCGCGACGAATGAGCGGCTGGACGATCAGGCTCGACGGGTCGGAGCTGCCGACCAAGGAGGCGGCGGGCGGCAAGGCCTGGTCAATCGCCCGGATGCGCGGGCTGGGGCTGCCTGTTCCCCCGGCGTTCGTGATCGGAACCAAAGCGTGCCTCGCCTTCCTTGAGAGCGACGATTTTCCGGAAGGGCTGGTCGAGGACATCGATGCCGGGCTGGCGTGGCTCGAAGGCGAGAGCGGGCGGAGCTTCGGCATCGGCAACAAGCGACTGCTGCTTTCGGTACGCTCGGGCGCGGCGATCTCGATGCCCGGCATGATGGATACAGTGCTCAACCTCGGCGTCGACGGTGCGGGCG
>CAUUIU010000437.1:0-2804 GCA_963545025.1 uncultured Sphingopyxis sp.
TCCAGCGTCCGACCGCCTTCCTGACGGTGCAGGAAGGCTGCGACAAATTTTGCACCTATTGCGTCGTGCCTTACACGCGCGGCGCCGAAATCAGCCGGCCCTTCGCCGACCTGATCGCCGAAGCGCGCGCGCTCGTCGCGGGCGGCGTCCGCGAAATCACCTTGCTCGGCCAGAACGTCAACGCGTGGGACGGCGAGGATGACAAGGGCAGGGCGATCGGCCTCGACGGGCTGATCCGCGAACTCGCGCGTGAGGACGGGCTCGAACGCATCCGTTACACGACCAGCCATCCCAACGACATGACCGAAGGGCTGATTGCCGCGCATGGCGAGATCGACAAGCTGATGCCTTTCCTCCACCTGCCGGTACAGGCGGGCAGCGACCGCATCCTTGCCGCGATGAACCGCAGCCATTCGGTAGAAAGCTATTTGAAGGTCATCGAACGCGTTCGCGCGGTACGTCCCGACATCGCGATCTCGGGCGACTTCATCGTCGGCTTCCCCGGCGAGACCAATGCGGACTTCGAGGCGACGCTCGATATCGTCCGCGCCACCAATTATGCGATGGCGTACAGTTTCAAATATTCGCGCCGCCCCGGTACTCCCGCCGCGACGATGGACGGCCAGATCGACGAGGCTATCCTCAACGAACGCCTCCAGCGCCTCCAGGCACTGCTCAACGAACAGCAGCAGGCGTTCAACGAGGCGACCGTCGGCCGCACGACGCGCCTGCTCCTCGAACGCAAGGGCAAGCTTGACGGCCAGTTGATCGGCAAGTCGCCCTGGCTTCAGTCGGTGCATGTCATCGCGCCGGGGTTGAAAATCGGCGATGTGGTCGATGTACGCATCGTCTCGGCCGGTGCCAACAGCGTTGGCGCCGAACTGCTGATGGAAGCGGTCGCTTAGTGCTGCTGGCGGAAGCTGTCTCCGCGAAGACACACTCCGTCTCCTTCCGTCGTATTCGTAGTCCGCAAGTGATGGACTCCCGTCATGGCGGGAGTACAGTCGTGTCGTCGATCGAAGGAGCCTTGCTTATATGTCCAAACGCCCGCTGACCGCCTCCACCCCCGCCGAACCCGGCGACCGCGTCCGACTGACCGCGGAATTTGAGCGAACGCAGCTTTTGGGCATTCTCTTCGGCGAATTCGACCGCAACCTGGTGGCGATCGAAAACCGCCTCGGTGTCTATATCTCCGCCCGCGGCAACCGCGTGCAGATCGAGGGCGAGGCCGAAGCTGCGGCGCGCGCGCGCGACGTGCTCGTCGACCTCTACAACCGCATCGAACAGGGGCAGGAGGCAGACGCCGGCATGGTCGATGGCGTGATCGCGATGTCGGCGCAGCCGACGCTCGCCGGCATCATCCGCCACGACAAGGATGAAGCGCCGCCGATCATGATCCGGACGCGCAAGAAGACGATTGTTCCGCGCGCGCCGTCGCAGGTCCCCTATATGCAGGCGCTCGCTCGCGACGACGTGATTTTCGCGCTCGGCCCGGCGGGTACCGGCAAGACCTATCTCGCGGTTGCCCAAGCGGTCGCGCAGCTCATCACCGGCAGCGTCCAACGCCTGATCCTGTCGCGCCCCGCGGTCGAGGCGGGTGAAAAGCTCGGCTTCCTTCCCGGCGACATGAAGGAAAAGGTCGATCCCTATCTGCGTCCGCTCTACGATGCGCTCCACGACTGTCTGCCCGCAGAACAGGTCGAGCGTCGGATCGCGTCGGGCGAAATCGAGATCGCGCCGCTCGCCTTTATGCGTGGTCGCACGCTCGCCGATGCCTTCATCATCCTCGACGAGGCGCAGAATACCACGATCCCGCAGATGAAGATGTTCCTGACCCGCTTCGGCATGAACAGCCGCATGGTGATTTGTGGCGACCCCAAGCAGGTGGATTTGCCGATACCCGCAAGCTCGGGTCTGGCTGACGCCGTGGGGCGGCTTGAGGGGCTCGAAGGCATAAACGTCAGCTATTTCACCAGCGCCGACGTCGTGCGCCATCCCATCGTCGGGCGTATCGTTGATGCCTATGAGGGGCCGGGGAACTGAAAGCGCGTCGCCTGGCGTCATTCGCCGCACTGACGCTCGTTTTTGCGGCCGCGCCGGTTTCGGGAAAGCCGGAAGCCGCGCAGCCACCAGACAAGGCTAATGTGTTCATCCTGCGCTCCAAGGCCGAGCCGCTGCTCGTCAAGGTGGAGGTCGAAATCGATGGCCTGTTCCGGGCGCGCCTCGGTAACAAGAGCTTCACCGCGGTTCGCGTCGAACCGGGGCTCAGCTTCGTCAAGATCCATTGGCCGGGGGAAGATCGCGCCGGCGATCTCGTTGCACCCTTAGTGGTCAAGGAAGGGCAGCCGCTGTTCTTCGAATTGACGGGATCGGTCCAGGCGCGGGCAAACAGCGTCGCCAACCTGAAACTTTCGCATGTGCCGGGCTTCGTGCAGCTCGACGCCGACACGGGGCCTGCGCGGATCGCCGCGTGTTGTCGCTATCGGGCGGCGGAAACCATCGATCCGTCCGCCAATCCCGGCTGACGCGGGGCGTCAGCCCGCTTTGCGGCCGAACACGCGCCGCACGCCAAAGCCGGTGGGTTGCGGCGGGGGCGGCGCGACCGGTTGAGGGTCGCGAGCGCGAACCTCGAAACGGCCGCCGATACCCTCGGCCATCGCGCGTTTCGCTTCCCATTCGTCGAGCAATTCCTGCTTTTCACTCGCGGTTTCCGGCATCAGCTCCGCGGGTGCGCTCCGGTCGTCGAAGACCTGTTCGCGCGGCACATAGCTGTCCGACTGAAAGCCATATTCGCGGTACATCAG
>CAUUIU010000438.1:0-2788 GCA_963545025.1 uncultured Sphingopyxis sp.
TGCCCGCGCTTCGGATTCATAATAGGAGATGGCGGCGCTTTCGGGCAGCACGATCGGCGTGACCTCGGGATGCGGGCGAAGACGAAGGTCGACGCGCAGCACATGGCCGTCGCCCGTGCGCGCTGACAAGATTTCGACCATCCGCCGCGCGATGCGCACCGCAGCCTCGCCCGGATCGTCGCGCTGGCGGCGCGGCAATGTTTCGGGGTCGAAGATCAGGATCGGGTCGATGTCGGAGGAATAGTTGAGTTCGTGACTGCCAAGCTTGCCGAGCGCGATCACCGACAGCCCGCGCGGCTCCTCACCCGGCGCGCGTTCGGCGAAGGCAGCGGCGAGCGCGGCATCACACGCTTGATCCGCGAAGGCCGAAAGCAGCCGCGTCGTCGTCGCGACATCATGCTCGCCCGAAAGGTCGCCGAGCGCGAGCAGCAATGCCATCCGTCCGCGCCACCGGCGCAGCGTGCGCATGATATCGTCGTCGACCGGCGGCGCGACGACCTGCGCGAGCGCGGCATCGGTGCCATCGCCCAGAAAGCGCATCACGTCATCGGGATTGAGCTCGGCCAGCCGCGCAAGAAACGGCGCGTTTGCGGTCAGGCGGTCGAGCGCCGACTGGCGGCGGGATGTGTCCGATGTCGTCATCGCCCCGCCCTATCGCCCGCGCCGCGGCGCGTGACAAGGCCGGGGACCGTCCGGTCAGGCCGGAACGGTCGACTGGTCGAAGAACAGCACCTGCGAGATCGCGGCGCGGAGCGTCGCGGGCTGATAGGGCTTGGTGAGCAGGAACGCCGGCTCGGGCCGGTCGCCGGTCAGCAGCCGTTCGGGGAAGGCGGTGATGAAGATGACGGGCACCGACAGGCCGGTCAGAATTTCCTGCACCGCCTCAATCCCCGAGCTGTTGTCGGCGAGCTGGATGTCGGCGAGGACGAGCCCAGGCTGATGCTTCTGCGCTTCGGCAACCGCTTCGGCATGGGTTGTCGCAACGCCCACCACTTCATGGCCAAGGTCGCGGACGATCATTTCAATGTCCATCGCGATGATCGGCTCGTCCTCGATGATCAGGATGCGCGCACGCGTCTGGCGGTCGATCTCATCGGTCGCCTCGGCGATCAGCGTCTGTACCGCGTCGGCATCGCGGCCGATGATGCGGCCGGCGTCCTCGGCGCTGAAACCCTCGACGGCGGTGAGCAGCAGCGCCTGGCGCGCGAGCGAGGGAATGCGGCGCAGCCGCGCGTCGGCGATCGCGATATCGGTCGCGGCGGCGTTTTCGGCGGCCGCCTGTTCGGCGACGAGGCCGAAATTGTCATGGACCATGCGATAGAGCTGGATGCGCAGGTCGGCGCTGATATCGACGGCATCGGGATGCGCGACCAATGTTTCGAGCAGACGCGCGACGAGCCCGTCTCCGTTCTGCTGGCTTCCCGAAATCGCCCGGCCATAGCGCCGCAAATAAGGAAGATGCGGTGCGATTGCCTGACCCAATGACATAGAATAACCTCCTGATACAGGCTGCAGCCTGCCCCGAAATCCACATAAATGCGAGCGCGCGCGACAAACACGCCCCTACGCCTTGCATAATTTCACCAGACGGGAACGATTTAGCCGTAAAATGGTTTCATATGGAAGGAACAAACCGCCATTGCAGTTTGGTTTACGCGCGGTTAGCACAGGGGCCCATGAGCAGCGGATGCACCGATAATGTCATCTGAATCCGGTTCGTCACCACGAAAGACGGCCGGAAAGGACGGCGACAAAAAGATCCCCAGGAAGGTGCAGGACGTCAATGGCGCCCTGCGTCGTGCCTATGACTCGGCCGTCGATGAGTCGATTCCGCAGTCGATGATGGACCTGCTCAACAAGCTCAATTGATTCAGCGCCGATAGCGCGCGTCGAAATCGCTCTGGAAACTCGCAAAACTGCCCGCGGCGATCGCGCTGCGCATTCCCTGCATCAACGCCTGATAGAAATGCAGATTATGCTGCGTCATCAGCATCGCGCCGAGCATTTCCCCCGCGCGGACGAGATGATGGAGATAGGCGCGCGACCAGGTCGTGCAAACCGGGCAATCGCACGACGGATCGAGCGGCTCCATATCCTCGGCATGCTTTGCATTACGGATGTTGACCGGGCCATCCCAGGTGAAGGCCTGGCCGTTGCGCCCCGAGCGCGTCGGCAGCACGCAATCGAACATGTCGACCCCGCGCGCGACCGCGCCGACAAGGTCGTCGGGCTTGCCGACCCCCATCAGATAGCGCGGCTTGTCGGCGGGAAGCTGCGCCGGCGCGAAATCGAGCACCCCGAACATCGCCTCCTGCCCCTCACCCACCGCGAGGCCGCCGATCGCATAGCCGTCGAAACCGATATCGGTGAGCGCCGCTGCCGAGCGCGCGCGCAATTTCTCGTCCAAGGATCCCTGCTGGATGCCGAACAGCGCCGCGCGCGCCGCGTGCTCGGCGCCCGCGTCGAAACCCGCGCGGCTGCGCACCGCCCAGCGCATCGACCTTTCCATGCTCGCCTCGGCGCGCTTGGCATCGACGCCGTTTGGCGGGCATTCGTCGAACGCCATGACGATGTCGCTGCCGAGCAGCCGCTGAATTTCCATCGAACGTTCGGGCGTGAGCATGTGGCGCGAGCCGTCGAGGTGGCTCTTGAACGCGACCCCCTCCTCGCTCTGCTTTGTCAGCGCCGACAGGCTCATCACCTGATAGCCGCCGCTGTCGGTCAGGATCGGCCGGTCCCAGCCCTGTCTCTTATACACATCTCCGAGCCCACGAGACACTGAGCGATC
>CAUUIU010000439.1:0-2785 GCA_963545025.1 uncultured Sphingopyxis sp.
GATCGCTCAGTGTCTCGTGGGCTCGGAGATGTGTATAAGAGACAGGTCCATGACTATGCGCGATTTCTATGCCTCCGATCCACAGCGGCTTGCCGGTCACCAGACGATGGACGTCATATCCCATACCGACCGCGGTTCGCATCCTCCTAATCCCCAATAGCCCCGCAAGGATCGCCATATCCTCGGCATATGTCAGTTTATGGAGCCGCGCGTCGCCGGGCACCGCCGTGACCGGTACGCCCAGCCGGCGCACCAGTTGCGCATCGTCGGTGGCGGCCGCTTCGACCGCTTCGGCATGCGCGCGGCGCAAAATACCCAAGCGAAAGGCTTGCGGGGTCTGAACGCGCGCCAACACGCTTCGGTCGATCACGTCTCCGGCTTCGTCGTGCGCCTGTTCGACGAGCGTATCGGAAACGGGCAAGGTCGGGATCGCGGCCTCGGAGGTTCGCAGGGCGCCAAGCAAGCGGTCGATGACTTCGGGACTCACGCCGGGACGCGCGGCGTCGTGAACAAGCACCAGCGCCTCGTCTTCCCATTCGATCAGAGCGCCAAGCGCATTGCCGACCGATTGCTGGCGCTCGGCGCCGGGATTGGCGGAAATCCAGCCAGCCGGAAGGGGGGAGACCGCCGCCACGACGTCACTATTCCCTACCAAGACGCCACCTGAAATCGCAGCATGCGCCGTAAAACTATCGAGGCTCCACTCGAGCACGGGCTTGCGACCCAGCCTAGCGAGCTGCTTCGGCAGGCCCAGATCCGCACGCGTTCCTTGGCCGCCCGCGAGCAGCACGACCGCAACGCGCGGCAACGGGGAAGGCGGGGACTCGGTCATCAGCCGAGCCGGTTAGCGCAGCCGCGCCTTGCGGGAAAGCGGCTTAGCGTGTAGGGGCTGCTCAAATTTTAGGCAATCAGACGAAAGCTCCCCGCCATGGTCCCGCTGCGGCCCATTCAGATCGGCAACATCACTATCGCGGATCCCGTGATCCTCGCGCCGATGACGGGCGTCACCGACCTGCCGTTCCGCAAGATCGTGCGCTACTATGGCTCGGGGCTCAACGTCACCGAGATGATCGCCAGCCAGGCCGCGATCCGCGAAACGCGCCAGTCGATCCAGAAAGCCGCCTGGGACCCGGTCGAAGAACCGGTGTCGATGCAGCTCGTCGGCTGCACACCCTATGAAATGGGCGAGGCGGCGAAACTCAACGAGGATCGCGGCGCGTCGATCATCGACATCAACATGGGCTGCCCGGTGCGCAAGGTCACCAACGGCGACGCGGGCTCGGCGCTGATGCGCGATCTGAATCTTGCTGCGGCGCTGATCGAGTCCTGCGTCAAGGCCGTCAAAGTACCGGTGACGGTCAAGATGCGCATGGGCTGGGACCATGACAGCCTCAACGCCCCCGAACTCGCGCATATCGCCGAGGACCTCGGCGCCAAACTTGTCACCGTCCATGGCCGCACCCGCAACCAGATGTACCGCGGCGAAGCCGACTGGGCCTTCGTCCGTAGCGTCAAGGATGCGGTGTCGATCCCGGTCATTGTCAACGGCGACATCTGCTCGACCGAGGACGCCCGCACGGCGCTTGCGCAAAGCGGTGCCGATGGCGTCATGATCGGCCGCGGCGCCTATGGGCGCCCGTGGCTGCTCGGTCAGGTCATGGCGGCGCTGCGCGGCGAGGGCGATCGCCCCGACCCTGGCATCGACGAGCAATATGACGTCATTACATCGCATTACCGCGCGATGATCGACCATTATGGCGAGATCACCGGTGTCAATATGGCGCGCAAGCATCTGGGCTGGTACGTCAAGGGCCTGCACGGATCGGCCGAGTTCCGCAACATGGTCAACCAGATTCCCGACAGCAGGGGCGTGCTCGACGCGCTCGAACGCTTCTACACGCCATTCCTGAGCAAGGCCGCTGCGTGACCGCGCTGACGTCGAGCATTCCGACGTTCGACCATGACGAGCTGATCCAGTCGCATCCCATCGCCACCCTGCTGATCGACAAGGGCGGGGTGGTGCTGTTCGTCAACGCGGCCGCCGAGCAACTCTGCAACGTCAGCCGCGCCGCGATGGTCGGGCGCGTCCTCTATGACGTCATCGGCATGGATCGCAGCTATCGCCAGCGCATGAACGATGCGGCGACGTCGGCGCTGTTCGCGCATCGCGCCGAAATCACCATGGGCGGCCGCAAATCGATCTTCGTCGACATGCAGATGGTGCCCTATGGCCATAGCGGCCACCGCATCCTCGCGCTCGTCCCGTCACAGAGCGATGCCGAGCTGATGGGCGGAGCGATCGGGCGCTCGGGCCGCGCCGCGGGTGCCGCGGCATCGATGCTGGCGCACGAGATCAAGAATCCGCTCGCCGGCATCAAGGGCGCCGCGCAACTGCTCGCACGCAAGACCGACGCCGGCGGCGAACGCTTCACGACGCTGATCTGCGCCGAGGTTGACCGCATCACGACGTTGATCGATCAGATGGAGCATTTCTCGCGCGGGCAGCCGATCGCCTGTTCGCCGATCAACCTCTATCAACCGATCCATCAGGCGATGGAAGCGGCGCGCGCACGCCAGCTTCCCGACATCCGCTTTGCCGAGGACTTCGACCCGTCGCTGCCGATGGTGGTCGCGAACCATGACGCCATGGTGCAGATTTTGCTCAACCTCGTGACCAACGCCTGCGAGGCGCTGGGCGGGCGTCACGATGGCATCGTCCGCCTCGCCACCGCCTATCGCCTGTCTCTTATACACATCTGACGCTGCCGACGAAGCTAGAAGTGTA
>CAUUIU010000440.1:0-2778 GCA_963545025.1 uncultured Sphingopyxis sp.
GCCGCCGCAACCGCGCCGCCTTCGACGATTGCGACCTCATCCCGCGCGTGCTCGCAGGCGTGGAGAGCATCGACATGCGCACCACGCTGTTCGGGCGCGAGATGGCGATGCCGCTCTTCCTCTCGCCGACCGCGCTCCAGCGCCTGTTCCACTGGCAGGGCGAGCGCGCGGTGCTCCGCGCCGCGGCGAACGCCGGCACCGTTGCGGGCATATCGAGCCTCGCGACGATCGGCCTCGCCGAAGCGGGCGCGCTCACCGACGGCCCCAAGCTGTTCCAGCTCTACGTCCACCACGACGAGGGCCTCAACAAGGCCATGCTCGACGCCGCGCGCGATGCGAAGTTCGACGCCGTCGCGCTCACCGTCGACACGATCGTCGGCGGCAATCGCGAGCGCTGCCTGCGCTCGGGCTTCACCTCGCCGCCGCGCTTCACCGCATCGAATATGCTGAGCTATGCCGCCAAGCCCGGCTGGGGGCTGAACTATGTTCTGCGCGAAAAGTTCAGCCTGCCCAACCTCGCGACGCATGTGTCCGAAGGGTCGAGCGTTCCCAAATCGGTCGCCGAATATTTCACGACGATGCTCGACCAGAGCCTCGACTGGAAACGCGCCGAGGCGATCCGCAAAAAATGGGACGGACCCTTTTGCCTGAAGGGGATCGTCTCAGTCGAGGATGCGAAGCGCGCCGCCGATATCGGCGCGACCGCGATCATGGTGTCGAACCATGGCGGGCGCCAGCTCGACGGCAGCATCTCGCCCTTCGACGCGCTCGCCGAGATCGTCGATGCCGTCGGCGACAAGGTCGAGGTGATCTGCGACGGCGGCATCACGCGCGGTACGCATGTGCTCAAAGCACTGTCGGTCGGGGCGAAGGCCTGTTCGGGCGGGCGGCTCTATCTCTACGCGCTCGCGGCGGCGGGCGAGGATGGCGTCGCGCGCGCGATCGCCCTGCTGCGTGCCGAGATGGAGCGCGGCATGAAATTGATGGGGGCCAAGACCCTGTCGGATCTCGGCCCCCACAATTTGCGCTGGCGCTGACTTTTCCTTCTTTCGTCATCCCCGCGAAAGCGGGGACCCAGTTCCAGCATCACGTTTGCAATCGACGTCGAGCTGGGTTCCCGCTTTCGCGGGAATGACGAGGAAGGGATTTACGCCGCCACCGGCTCCTTCTTGCCAAGCCCGCCCCAATCGATGTTGCGCGTCATGTACATCACCCCGGCAAGGGCGAAGAACATCAGCACCGACCCGATCAACAGCGCATAGGCTTCGAGATTGAGCAACGTGTAGAGCAAGGCATAGAGCCCGGTCAGCAGCGCCGCGAGGAAACGCGCGCGCTTCCAGCTCTTGAGCACCGCGGCGCTGTAGAAGGTGAGCAGCCCGATGATCGACGCCGATGCGACCATATAGGCGGGCATGAACCCGATCACCTCGGCGAACGCCAGCAGCATCACGAAGAACAGCACCAGCGCGACACCCGTCAGCAGATATTCCGCCGGCGCGACGCGCGCCCCCGCGATGACATCGAACATCAGGAAGGCGACAAAGGTGAAGCCGATGAACAGGAAGCCATATTTGATGCTGCGATCGACCTGGCTGTAGAGATCCACCGGCTCGACCAGGCTGATCGCGACCGCCTTGGCCACGCCGCCCGATACATTGTCCTCGGCGTTGGGAGCCGTTGACGCATCAACGACGACGGGTTCCAGATATTCGGCGCGCCCGCCGCGGCCATAGTTGGTCTCGGTCGGCGGCGACAGGTCGCCGGTCAGCACCTGCGCCTGTCCCAGCGCGAGGTTGGGGATCGCATAGGTAGCGGTGAACCCGTCGGCGGCGATCTTGTGCTTGGGCAGGAAATCGCCACCGAAGCTCGGGTTCGGCCAGGTCGATTTCACCGTCCAGCGCGTATCGACACCGCGCGGGATCAGCTTGAAATCGCCGAGTCCGCGCACCCCGATCTTGTAATCGACCTTCAGCGGCGCCGCGGCCGACCAGTCGACGAAGGCGAAGGTACCCGAGTTGCGCGTCGACAGCAGCCCCTTGCCCGGCTGCAACGCGAGCGGGGTGCCGTTCACCGACACGCTGTTGCCGTCGACGAGCCCGCGCGCGTCGCTGACGCCGAGGCGCACCTCGGCACGGTCGAGCATCAACGCCTCGCGCGCGACGCCGAAGCGCGCGATGTCGGCGGGCAGCGCAAAGTCGGCGCTGCCCGAAATCTGGCTTTCATAGACGACCGTCTCGTAAATCGCCTTGCGCCGTTTTTCGGGTTTGATGACGATGTCGGCCTTGTTCGTCTGCGGCGAGAGATAGAGGTTGCGGATCGTGTTGACCGTCCGCGTCACATCCTTGCCGTTGACCGTCTCGGTCGTCGTGTCGGTGGCGCGATAGGGGATGACGATCACCGGCCCGGCGATCGTCTGTTGCCCGCCCCAGCCCTGGCCGATCGACGCTTGCGCGACCTCGGCCTGCTGCTGGCGGTCCCAGAGCAGACCATAAACCATCAACAGGGGGACCATCAGCGCGACGGCGATCAACACCGCGATCACCAGCTTGATGCCGGGACTTCGATCGCTGCGCGCGGGCTCTTCAGGGGAAACGGAAACGCTTTGAGTCATGGGGGGTAAACTCCGCTGCTTCAACTCGTCGATGAAATTGCACGGTTCATCGACAGCGTCAAGCGACGTTGCGACCAGCCGCGCGGGCATGAAAAAAGCGGCCTCGCGGGCCGCTTTGCACCTGTCTCTTATACACATCTGACGCTGCCGACGAAGCTAGAAGTGTA
>CAUUIU010000441.1:0-2775 GCA_963545025.1 uncultured Sphingopyxis sp.
GCTCAGTGTCTCGTGGGCTCGGAGATGTGTATAAGAGACAGGGCGGTGGCGATCCAGCCGCCGATCGACCGGTCAGCGATCCCACCCTCGTCTTTGACGCTTTTCTCGGCAAGCGTCGCCAGGCGGCGGGCAAGGCGCCACGCGCCTTCGCTGCGCTCGCCCTTCATCCCTTTCCAGCGTTGCAGCCGCGCCTCGACGTCGACGCCGCGCCCGCCGAGGCCGGGTTCGGTGAGCAGCACCGCAAGCTGCGCCGCCTGCTCGGCCTCCCCCGCACGCGCCGCTTCGAGCAGCATATGCGCGAGCGACACCGGCAGCGGGATCGCGGCAAGCGCGCGGCCATGGGTGGTGATGCGGCCGTCGTGGCCGAGCGCATCGATCGCCTGCAAACGCGACTTCGCCTCGGCAATCGCGGCGGGCGATGGGGGATCGAGCCAGCCCAGCTGGCGTGGGTCGATGATGCCCCAGCTCGCGCAATCGAGCACGACGGGCATCAGATCGTTTTCGTGGATTTCGGGCGGATCGAACGGAGGCATACCTGCCGTCGCCGCAGCTTCCCACAAGCGATAGGCGACCCCCGGCCCCTGCCGCGCGGCGCGGCCCGCGCGCTGCGTCGCCGATGCCTGGCTCGCGCGTTCGGTGACGAGCCGCGCGATACCCGCCGCCTTGTCGAAGCGCGGGCGGCGCGACAGGCCGGCGTCGATCACGATGCGCACCCCCTCGATCGTCAGGCTGGTTTCGGCGATGCTCGTCGCAAGGATCAGCTTGCGCCCGCCATCGGGATCGCGAACCAGTGCCTTGCGCTGCAGGGCCGGGTCGATCTGGCCGTGGAGGCGGTGGACGACGAGCGGCAGGCCTGCGGCTTCGACCGCCGCCGCGGCGCGCTCGATATCGGCGGCGCCGGGCAGAAAGGCGAGCATGTCGCCCTCGGGCTCGTCGGTCATCGCCTGCCGCACGGCGAGCAGCACCGACGCCTCAAGCCGATCCTCGGCGCGGCGGCCGATGTGGCGAAGGTCGAGCGGCCAGATTTTGCCCTCGCTCCGTACAACCGCCGCGTCGCCGAGCAGCGCCCCGAAGCGCGCGCCGTCGAGCGTCGCCGACATGGCAACGAGACGCAGGTCGTCGCGGAGCCCCTGCTGGGCATCGATCGCAAGCGCGAGCGCGAAATCGCCGTCGAGGCTGCGCTCGTGCACCTCGTCGAACAACACCGCCGACACGCCGTGCAGTTCGGGATCGGCGAGGATACGGTTGCGGAACAGGCCGGGCGTCATCACCAGCAGGCGCGTCGCCGCCGACTGTTTGCTGTCGAGGCGCGTCGCATAGCCGACGAGACCGCCAACCTGCACGCCCATTTCCTCGGCGATACGCTCGGCGGCCGCCCGCGCCGCGAGTCGGCGCGGCGAGAGCAGCCACACATTGCCCCTGCACCACGGCTGGTCGAGGATGGCAGGGGCGACACGCGTCGTCTTGCCCGCACCGGGCGGCGCGACGACGACGACATTGGGCTTGAGCGTCAGGGCCGCCATCACATCGGGCAGCACCGCATCGATGGGAAGCGCCAGCGTCATGTCCGCAACGCGGGGTTGCCCAGTTCGGCGTTAAGTCGGAACGCCTCGGCGGCGAGTCTGGCGACATGCTCCGGCGTCACCTCGGTGGCCGCGGTCATCACCAGATTGCCGAGTTCATATTTGCCGCTCGCCTTGATCCGCGGCTCTAGGCCGCGCAGCCGCTTGCCGCGCCAGAAACCAAGCAGCACACGATGCTCTTCGGCGCGGATGAGGATGCACGGACCGTTCGCCAGAAAGACGAGGTTGGTCCATTTGATCGTCTCTTCGAAAGACGCCGCGCCCATGATGGCGGCGCGCATCATTTCGCAGCGTTCGCGCTGCCAGCCCGAAAGCGCGGCGACATAGGCGTCGGGGCTTTCCGCCGCTGGGCCCATCATCGCCTCAGCCCGATCCTCAATAAGCGCGGGCAACCGCAAAAGCGACCGCCTCGGTCAGCGCGGTCTTTGCCTGGCTGGCCCGGAAGCCGCCGATCGCATCGACCGCACGCTGGCCATAATGGCGCGCCCGGGCGAGCGTGTCGGCGATCGTGCCATGCTTGAGCAGCAGGCTGGTAGCATAGGCCAGATCCTCGTCCGAAATCCGGTGTCCGGTGATCGCGAGCTTCCAGAATTCGCGTTCCTCGGCCGAGCCTCGCGCATAGGCGAGGATGACGGGCAAGGTGACCTTGCCGTCACGGAAATCGTCGCCGACGCCCTTGCCCATCGTTTCGGCGTCCGAGACATAGTCGATCGCATCGTCGACGAGCTGGAAGGCGATACCGAGATTGCGACCGTAAGCGTCGAGCGCGGCTTCGGTCGCCTCGTCGCGCTCGGCAACCACCGCAGCGATCTTGCACGCGGCGGCAAACAGTTCGGCCGTCTTGGCGTTGATGATCGCGAGATACTGGTCCTCGCTCGTTTCGATCCGGCGCTGGGCGGAGAGCTGGTTGACCTCGCCCTCCGCGATCACCGCCGAAGCGCGCGACAGGATCTTGAGCACCTTCAGCGAGCCATCCTCGACCATCACTTCGAAGGCGCGGCTGAACAGGAAGTCGCCGACGAGCACCGAGGCGCTGTTGCCCCAGATGGTGTTCGCCGTCTTGCGGCCGCGGCGGAGGTCCGATTTGTCGACGACGTCGTCGTGCAGCAGCGTCGCGGTGTGGATGAACTCGACCGCTGCGGCGCTGTCTCTTATACACATCTGACGCTGCCGACGAAGCTAGAAGTGTAGA
>CAUUIU010000442.1:0-2755 GCA_963545025.1 uncultured Sphingopyxis sp.
TACACTTCTAGCTTCGTCGGCAGCGTCAGATGTGTATAAGAGACAGCCGTGGAGCAGCGCGTCGGTCAGCGGCGCCGCGATCATCGCCAGCCCCTCGCCCAGCCGCGGCGGTCCGTCGCGGTCGCCCATCAACAGGCCGGGGCGCAGGATATCGAGCCGCGAAAAGCCGAGCGCGCGCAGCTCATCCTCGACCTGCCCCTTGGTGCGCAGATAGAAATTGCCGCCCTTCGCCGCCGCGCCGACCGAACTGACGAGGATCATATGCTCCGCCCCGCCCGACTTTGCCGCGCGCGCGGTCGCGAGGACGAGGTCGTGATCGACGGCGCGAAACGCCTCCTGCGATCCCGCTTGGCGGATCGTCGTTCCAAGGCAGGAAATCAGGATGGCGGGCCGCTCGGCCGCAACGATGTCCGCCCATCGCTCGGGCGGAGCGACATGTTGCTCATGGTGGGCCGCGATATCGTTGACGTCGCGCCGCGCGACGATCGTCAGTTTTTGCGGTCCGCTATGCTCGATGACCGCGCGGCCGACGAGGCCGGTCGCGCCGACGAGCAGCGGGTCAGACATGCGCCAGCGCCGGCGGCACGGCGTCACGCCCGAAGATATCGGCGTAGCGATCGATGGCGAAGCGGTCGGTCATCCCGGCGATATAATCACCGATATGGCGCACTGTCGCGCAAATTTCGTGTGGAAGCCGTCCCGACCAATCTTCGCCCATCAGGCGCGGCTTCTCCGCGTAGGCGGCGAACAGCCGGCCGATGACCTGGTTCGCGGCTTCGGCGGCAGCGACCTGTTCGGGGTGGTGATAGAGATTGGTGTACATGAAACGCTTGAGGTCGCGTTCCTGCGCTGCGAGTTCGGACGAGAAGCCGCCGAGCGGCCGCCCCGCCGCGCGAACCTCCTCGACCGATGCAACGCCCGCATCGGCGACGGTCGCCTGCGTCGCGGCGATCACGTCGTTGACCATCACGCCGATCTGGTCCCGAACCAGTTCGCGCAACAACCGGTCGCGCGGCGCGCCCGGAAACCGGTCTTCGACGGCTCGGAAATTGGCGGCAACGAACGGCTGTTCCATCAGCTGGTCGAGGCCGAGCAGCCCGGCGCGCAGCCCGTCGTCGATATCGTGATTGTCATAGGCGATATCGTCGGCGACCGCGGCGATCTGCGCCTCGAGGCTGGCATGGCTCGTCAGGTCGAGCGGAAAATCGGCGTCGATCGCCGCCAGCGCCCAGCCGGGATCGGTCACAGGACCATTATGCTTCGCCAGCCCCTCAAGCGTTTCCCACGTCAGATTGAGTCCGTCGAAGAGCGGATAGGGGCATTCGAGCGCCGCCAGCGTGCGCAGCGTATGGCCATTGTGGTCGAACCCGCCATGCTCGGCCATCGCCGCCTTCAGCGCATCCTCGCCGGCATGGCCGAAGGGCGGGTGGCCGATGTCGTGCGCGAGGCACAGCGCCTCGGTCAGATCCTCGTTCAGCCCGAGTGCGCGCGCAATGCCGCGCCCGATCTGCGCGACCTCGATGCTGTGGGTCAGACGGACGCGATAATGGTCGCCATCGGGGGCGACGAACACTTGCGTCTTGTGGCGCAGGCGGCGAAAGGCGATCGAATGGATGATGCGGTCGCGGTCGCGCTGAAAAACGTCACGCGGCCCGCGCACGACGCGGCCAACCTCGTCAAAGCGGCGCCCCCGGCTCGTTTCGGGACGGCTGGCGCAGTCCGCTACGCTCACTTGACCGGATCGACGGACTGGCCCGCCTCGCTGTTGAACAGGAAGCCGTCGCCTCCCGCCTTTTTATAGTCGCCGAGCCAGTCCTGCGCCGTCTTGCGATCCTTGAACGGGCCGACAAGCAGGCGGCGCGTCTTGCCCCATTCGGCGGTCGCCCCCGACTTGCCCTTGAAGACTGCCGGGCTTTTCTTGGCAAATTTGCCAAAGTCGGTCGCCAGCGCCTTGGCATTGGCGCCGGTCGCGATCTGGACCCATATACGCGCCGGGCTGGCCTTTTTCTCGGCCGCTTCGGCCTTGGCCTTGGCGTCGGCTTCGGCCTTCGCCTTGGCCGCGACCGCATCCTTTTCGCGTTTCGCGGCGTCGGTCGCGTCGGCGCGCTTCTTGTCCGCCTGAAGCTTGGCGAGCGTGTCGGCGCCGATCGCATTGTCGGACTGGGCGAGTTCCTCGGCAGGGATTTCGAGCGAGCCGACGATATCGGCCAGCGACGCTAATGGCGCGGCGGCCGCCGGAGGCGCGGCGGGCGGGGTTGCAGCCGCGGCGACGGGAGCGGAATCGACCACGGCGGGTGCCGGGGTGGACGCCGGCATAGACACAGGCGAGGACGCCGGCGGCGTCCGGCCGATAGTGGCGATCGAAAAACCGGGTCCGAGCACCTCCGGCGAATCGGGGGCGGGCGCGATATCGGGCGAGGCGGATGGCGGCAGGGCCGCCGGGGACGGCGTCGCTGCGGCAGGCAGCGTGGCTGAACTGGCCACCGGTGGCGACGCTACCGCCGGCCCAGCCGACCCGTCAGCCGCGGGAAAAGGATTGGCGGCCGTCGGCCTGAGCGGCGGCGCGGTTGGCCTGAGCGGTGCCGAGGCCGTGCCCGCCGCTGCCGGGCCCGGCGTGCCATCGGACCCCGGAAAGGGATTGGCTGCGGTGGGGCGTGGCGCGGGCGTCAGTGTCGGTGTCGGAGCAGCGGCTGGCACGATGGTCGTGACACTGTCTCTTATACACATCTCCGAGCCCACGAGACACTGAGCGATC
>CAUUIU010000443.1:0-2742 GCA_963545025.1 uncultured Sphingopyxis sp.
GTCTCGTGGGCTCGGAGATGTGTATAAGAGACAGAGCCAGTTGAGTGCGATCAGCACCGAGCTGATCAGCAGCAGCCGCAGCACACGCCAGTCGCGCAACGCCGCCAGATAGTCGCCGATCTGCCGGCGGAACGCCATGATCAGGAAACAGAGCGGAAGCGACCAGACGATGCGCTGCGCCAGCACCTCTGCCGGTGGCACACTCTCCAGCAGCTTGAAGAAGAGCGGGACAAAGCCCCAGATCAGATAAGCACCGAGCGCAAAGGGCAAGCCGCCCTGATGGCTCCCCGCGGGGGCGGATGACTGGTTCATGGTGGGAACGCCCTGCCCGGCTGGATCAGATGATGCCGCCGCCCAGCATCAGGCGGACGACGCCGATGACGATGACGACGATGTTCAAATTCCGCCCCGACGTCTTGTCCGACATCGCGCCCAGCGCGAGACCGACGACCGCAAACGGGATGATCACCCAGTTCGCCCAGCCGAGCAGCGGAATGAAGGCGAAAACGGCCAGAACCAGCGCGATGACGCCAATGAAGAGCGATCCGATATTGAGCATGGAGGATATGTCGCATGCCCTTGGCGATGCGGCAAGGCCTTTCAGTTCATCGACGTTCGCACTCGCTTCGTCTTGTTGCCGAAGGTTCATGCAACGCGACGCGGACCTTGGCCGTTTCCTCCACCGAAGCGACCGGCACCACTCAGGGGTCGAGGCGCAGAACCAGGAAAGGACTTACTATGACGTTTCTCACCAAGGGCCTGATCGGCGCCATCGCCGCCGCCAGCGTTGCGGCAACGGCGCCCGCCTATGCCGGCATCGCGACGGAAAAGGCCGAAGGCTTTCATCAGTTCGACCAGTCGACCGGCTACCACAAGCGCAACAAGCGCCACCGTCATTATGCCAACGACCAGCGCGTGAATTCGAACACCCGCATCTGGCGCGGCGACGATGGCCGTTATCGCTGCAAGCGCGACAATGGCACGACCGGTCTGTTGATCGGTGGCGCCGTCGGCGGCCTTGCCGGCCATGAAATCGCGGGTAACGGCGACAAGCTGCTTGGCACCGTGCTCGGTGCTGCCGGTGGCGCGCTGCTGGGACGTGAGATCGACAAGGACAAGTATCGCTGCCGCTAAGCGATAAGAACCCCGTCGCGGGTGTGGGTCCGAGACCCCTCCGCCCGCACCACGTGATGGAGAGGGCGCCGGCTGCGAAGCTGGCGCCCTCAACATATGCGCGCTTGCCGCGCCCGCACTCTTGCCGCAGAAGCATCGACCACCGCTGCGGGAGAGTGATGCGATGTTGAACGGCCCCCTGCTCGTCACCGAACGGCTGATCCTGCGCCCGCCGGGCCCCGAGGATTTCGACGGCTTTGCCGAAATGTGCGCCGAAGAAGAGACGATGAAATTCATCGGCGGCACCTGTCCGCGCGCGCAGGCGTGGCGGCTGTGGTGCACGCTCGCCGGTGCATGGCACATTCGCGGCTTTTCGATGTTCTCGGTGATCGAGCGCGAAAGCGGTGAATGGGTCGGCCGCCTTGGCCCGTGGGAGCCCGACGGCTGGCCCGCGCCCGAGGTCGGCTATGGCGTCCGCGCCAAATTTGCCGGCAAGGGCTATGCGTTCGAGGGTTGCATCGCCGCTTGCGACTTCGCGGTCGAATTCCTGAAATGGCCCGAGCTGATGCACAGCATCGACCCCGCCAACATCCGCTCGCAAGCACTCGCCAAGCGGCTCGGCGCGACCAATAGCGGCCCGACCCGCCTCCCCGCTCCTTTCCAGGACGCGCCCGTCGATGCCTGGGTCCAGAGCGCCGACGCGTGGCGGATGAAGCGCAAGGAGTTTCTGTGATGGCGGACCATCATATCGACCCCGAACGCGCGCAGTTCGAAGCCTTCAAGGCGCTGCCGCGCGACACGGTGATCCATATGCTCAACCTTGTCCGCTTTCGGAACAAAGCCGCCTATCCCTCCGATCATCCGCTTGGCGATGCCGGTCTCAGCGGCGCTGAGGCCTATGCAAACTACGGCAAGGACAGCGGCGCGGTGTTCCAGCGCGTCGGCGGCAGCATCGTCTGGCGCGGGTCGATGGAGGCGATGCTGATCGGCCCCACCGGCGAGAAATGGGACGCCATGTTCATCGCCGAATATCCGAACAGCGGCGCTTTCCTCGAGATGGTAACCGATCCGATCTATCGCCAGGCGGTCGTCCATCGGCAGGCCGCAGTCGAGACGTCGCGCTTGATCCGCACCGCGCCGGGACTGATTCCGTCTCGCTCCGGCACAGTTTTCGGATAACAAAGTGTTACGCGTTAACGCATTTTATTTGGGCCTTTTTAACCAGGATCGGGCATTCCCGAAGAGATATTAAGGGAGTGTTAGCTATGATCGTGCGGGGAAAATGGCTGGTTGCTGGCCTGTTGATGGCGGCGGCGCCGCTCGCCGGGTGCCGGGACAATCCCGAAGCCAAGGCCGAGTTGAAGCCGCTCGATGACGGCCTGACCGACGCGGACCCCGCGATCAAGGGGGCGCTCGAAGACAAGATCATGGTCGACCCCAAGCTGACGGGTCAGGCAAACACCAACGCCGTTGGCCCTGGTAACAAGCCTGTCGACGGCGGCGTTCCAGGCGTTTCGGGCGGCAAGGCCGCGACCGTCGCCGAAGCCGCGGCGGCGCTGAAAGCGGGCAAGCTGCTCGCCGCGCCCAAGGCCTGTCTCTTATACACATATGACGCTGCCGACGAAGCTC
>CAUUIU010000444.1:0-2738 GCA_963545025.1 uncultured Sphingopyxis sp.
TACACTTCTAGCTTCGTCGGCAGCGTCAGATGTGTATAAGAGACAGTTCGAGACCGACAGCTTCGACCCCGAAGGCCTGTTCGAGAACGACGGCTTTGGCGACAATCTGTTCGAAAACGACTCGCTCTTCGAAAATGACGGACTCTACGAAGACGAGAATCTCTTCGACGGCTATTCGGGAAGCGACGGTTTCGAAAATTACGCCGACGGCGAGGACCCGTTCTTCGGCAGCATCTGGAAAGGCATCAAGAAGGTCGCCAAGACCGTCGCGCCGCTCGCCAAGAAATTCGCCCCACAGATCGGCACCATTATCGGTGGCGCGCTGGGCGGCCCGGCCGGTGCTGCGCTGGGCGGCAAGCTCGGCGGCATGGCGAAATCGCTCGAGGCCGAGGATGAAGGCGAAACCGAGGACGAACTGAACGCCGTGTCGCAGACCCCAGCGGTCGATGAGGCGATGGCTGAATCGATGGCATCCGCCGCAGTCCGGACCAATCCGATCATCGCGCAGTCGATGGGGTCGGGTCTCACCATAACGATCGCGTCGAATGCCCCCCTGCCGGTGAAGGCCGTGCTCCCTGTGCTCGCGCGCGCCGGCGGCGATGTTGCGCGCAAGCTCGCTTCGACGCGCGATCCGCGCGTGCGGACACTGATCCGTACCCTGCCGACGATCCAGCGCCGCACCATCGCGACGCTGACCGCCAAAGCCAAGAGCGGCCGGCCGATAACACCCCGCACTGCCGTGCGCGTGATGCATCGTCAGGCCAATCGCGTGCTCAACAATCCGCAGGCGGTGACCAAGGCGCTTGCGAGCAATGTGCAGAAGACGCGCGCGATCAACAAGGCGGCCGTGGCCCGCGCCGAGCGCTTCGCCTGACCGTTGCATGAGGCCGCGGCGCCACCCCCGCGCCCGGCCTCTCCCTCGTCACGAACACAGACGCCACGCCCAAGGGAGGCCGCGATGAACGACCTGTTGGAAATGGAACTGAACGGTTTCACCGGCGCATGGCAGATGGCCCGTCGCCTCGGCGCGCTCCGGCCCCGCCCCCGTCCGCAGTTCGGCATCGCCGCGCCGAAAATCAATCTGGCTGCACGGTCCCTGGCAGCGAAAAAGGCGACGTCGCCCAAAGTCGCCATCGCCCGCACAATCGTCAACGCACAACTCGCGCGGACACTGGTGCCCGCGATATCGGGCGTGCTCGGGGCCGCCGCACGGCGCAAGCTGGCGCTCAGTCACGGCGAGCAAATCGAAATTCCCGATCTCGGCCGGCTGTTCAAAGAACTGAAAGCGCGCGCCTATTTGATGGTGGTCAGCCCGGTGGCGGCGGCGGTGCTCAAAGCCGTCACCACCAATCCCACAACACCGACCGCGGCGTTGATCAAGGGCGCGCTGACCTTTGGACTCGAAAAGGCGAAGGAAGCCGGGTTGCTGAATGCAGCCGAAAGCGACGTCATCAAGCAGATCGCACCAAAGGCGATCGAGAAGGCACTCCCCGCGATCATCGAACAGGTGAGCAAACTGGGCGACGGCGAAGCCGAAGGCGACATGTTGGCCGAGCTGGAGTCGCGCTGGTGAACGCACCTGCTATCCTTGTCCGGGCATCGACGCGCCCACGCGTCCCAACGCCGCGCGCGCGCGCCGCGGCGCCGGGCGCGGGCCAGGCGAACACCGCGGCACTGCGCTTCTTTGCGCTACGCACGGTGACGAACGCCCGCCGCTATGCCGAGGCGCTGCGCGTCTTCAAGCCCGACGAGTTCGGAACCGGCCCCGCAACGCCCAGCCCCGCGCATGTCGCCGCGGTCAACACGCTGCTCAAGGAAGCGCGCGCGCGCCAGCAGGTCGAGGAGCGCAAGCTGATCGCGATCGCCGGTCGCGCGACCGCGCCCGACGACGCGGTACGCAACAAGTTGCTGATGCTCAAGGAACGCAACCACATGCTCGCGAGCGAAAGCGAGAAATTGTGGGAATTCTACCTCAACCTCTTCAGCCAGCGGCGCGGGCCGATGGCGGCGATGCTGCGCGGAATCGATCGGATCGCGCTCGATTGCTATCAGGCGGTCTATCTCGGCCTTGGCCGGGCGCGCTCGATCCCCAGCCCGACGCCTTTCGCCTATGTCGAAACCGGGTTCGGCCCGGCGACCTTCCGCCGCGGCGTCAAGCTGTCGAAGCTCGGCGCGCGCGCCAACCCCTTTCCGCTCGTGAAGATCCCCTATCACCGGCTGGTCAATCCCTGGTCGCTCGGCGCGATCCCGCACGAGGTTGCGCACAATCTGCAGAGCGACCTTGGCCTGTGGGACATCATGCCGCGGGTGATCGGACAGGCCTTTGCCAAGGCCGGGCTGCCGAAGCGCAATGCCGAAGTCTGGATGCGCTGGCACAAGGAAACCTATGCCGACCTGGCCGGTACACTGCTAATCGGCCCCGCCTATGTCGGGGCGCTGATGGATGTTGTCGGGCGTTCGCGCGAGCAGACCGCCGCTTACTCGGACGAGGCGGTGCACCCGACGCCGATCGTCCGGGTGCCGCTGAACCTCCATTTGCTCGAAAAAATGGGGTTCAAGAAGGATGCCGACAGTTTTCGGGCGGCGTGGGATGCGCTGTATCCGCCCGCGACTTGGGCGGCGATCCCGGCGTGGGTGCGCGCGCGGCTGCCCGACCAGATCGCCACGGTGGTCGACGCGATCTGCATGACGCCTGTCTCTTATACACATCTCCGAGCCCACGAGACACTGAGCGATCT
>CAUUIU010000445.1:0-2725 GCA_963545025.1 uncultured Sphingopyxis sp.
TGTATACGCGACCGGGGGAGCAGCACGCGCAGCATCGCCTGCACCTGTTCCTTCGCCGCGCCACCGGTGCCGACGACGGCCTTCTTGACGAGGCGCGGGGCATATTCGCCGACGGTCAGGCCGGCGCGCGCACAAGTGAGCAACACGACGCCGCGCGCGTGCGCGAGCTTCAACGTTGATTGCGGATTGTCGTTGACGAACACTTCCTCGACCGCGGCGCAAACCGGCGCATGGTCGGCGATCACCGCGGCGAGCATAGTGTCGAGATGCGCGAGCCGGTCGGGCAGGGACGCCTTGGCGTCGGTCTTTACCTGCCCGTTGGCGATGTGGCTGATCCGGCTGCCCTCGACGCGGATGACGCCCCAGCCGGTGCAGCTGAGCGAGGGGTCGAGACCGAGGATGATCAGCCGAGCTTCTCCATCACCGCATCGGGAATTTCATAATTGCCCCACACGGTCTGGACATCGTCGTCGTCGTCGAGCGTATCGATCAGCTTGAACAGCGACTGCGCGGTCGCTTCGTCGGCGACTTCGCTTTTCAGCGTCGGGCGCCAGGCGAGCTTCACGCCTTCGGCTTCGCCAAGCTTGCCCTCAAGCGCCTTTGCGACTTCGTGCAGGCTGTCAACGCTGGTCCAGATGTCGTGGCCATCCTCCGACGATTCGACGTCGTCGGCGCCGGCATCGAGAGCGGCTTCGAACACCGTGTCGGCATCGCCTGCCTTGGCGGCATAGCTGATCATGCCGAGCCGGTCGAAACCGTGGCTGACGCTGCCCGAAGTGCCTAGGTTGCCGCCGTTCTTGCTGAATGCGGTGCGGACGTTGGTCGCGGTGCGGTTGCGGTTGTCGGTCAGCGCCTCAACGATCAGCGACACGCCGCCGGGGCCATAGCCTTCGTAGCGGATTTCCTCGTAATTATCGCCTTCGCCGCCCGCGGCCTTGTCGATGGCGCGCTGGATATTGTCCTTCGGCATCGACTGCGCCTTGGCGGCGTTGACCGCAGCGCGCAGGCGCGCGTTGGCGTCGGGATCGGGCAGGCCCATCTTCGCCGCCACGGTGACTTCGCGCGCGAGCTTCGAGAAAAGCGTGCTGCGCTTTTTGTCCTGCGCACCCTTGCGGTGCATGATGTTCTTGAATTTACTATGGCCGGCCACGGCCTACCTCCATCGAAACGGGAAATGTGCCGCCGCCCTACAGCGGCGGCCCAAAAGAGACAACAGCGTCAGATAACGACCGCTGTCCCGCTTGCCGAGACCATCAGCATCGAACCATTCTGGCCGAGCACCTCATAGTCGAGGTCGACGCCGACGACGGCGTTGCCGCCGAGGCGCACAGCTTCGGCTTCCATCTCGGCAATCGCTTCCTTGCGCGCGCGGGCGAGGACGTCCTCATATTTGCCCGAGCGGCCGCCGACGATGTCGGTGATCGACGCGAAAAGGTCGCGGAACAGGTTGGCGCCGACGATCACTTCGCCGGTGACGATGCCCAGATATTCGCGGACCGGACGGCCTTCGATTGCATTGGTGGTCGTGCTGAACATCGTCACTCTCCTGATGGTTGTGCGGCTTAGCGTCAGTCGATTCCGAGCGCCGATTTATAGACGTCAAGACTCGCTTCCATTTCCTTGCGGTCGTGCACCGGCAGTTTGCGCAGGCGGACGATCTGGCGCATGATTTTCGGATCGTAACCCTGCGATTTCGATTCATTATAGGTGTCGCGGATATCGTCGGCGATGCCCTTTTTCTCTTCTTCCAGACGCTCGATGCGCTCGATGAAAAGGCGCAGTTGTTCGTCGGATACGGTGGCTTCGCTCATTTTAGGCTCCGGTAATGTGGATGGTCCAGCGCAAGAATCGCGCTTGGCGCGTCCCTAATGGCCCCAAGGATTTTTGGCCATGCTTTCTTCCATCCGCGCGGTCACTCCGCCGGAAAGGGCTGGCGCTTGCCGTCGAGTTTGTGAACGACGCCACGCCGCATCACGAAATCCACCTTTTCCAGAACGGTCACATTCGCGAGCGGGTCGCCGGTAACGGCGATGATGTCGGCCTCACGCCCCGGCACGATCGCCCCGATGGGACGGTCGAGTTCGGCCGCATTGTCGATCGTCGCGGACTTGATCGCTTGCGCGGGCGTCATCCCCGCCTTGACCATCAGCGCAAACTCCCGGGCATTGTCGCCGTGCGGCGCGACGCCGGAATCGGTGCCGAACAGGACGCGGACATTCCCCTTGATCGCGCGGGCCATGCTCGCCGAATGAGCGGCCGCCGCCTCTTCGGCCTTTGCCAGCTGCGGCGCCGGCGCGTCGCCGCGCCGCGCCTGGTCGAGCGCGGCGATCGGCGCGACCGCGGTCGGCACGAGCGCCGCATTGGAGGCTTTGAACAGTTTGACGGTTTCATCGTCGATGAAGCTGCCATGTTCGATCGAATCGACCCCGGCGCGCAGCGCGGCGTCGATGCCCTCCTTGCCATGCGCATGAGCGGTCACCTTGCGCCCAAAACTGTGCGCGGTGTCGATGACGGATTTCATTTCGGCATCGGACATCTGCTTGCCCAGGCCCCCCGCCACGTTCGACCGCACCCCACCGGTCGCGGCGAATTTGATGACTTCGGCGCCCAGCGAAATCTGGGCGCGAACAGCGCCGGCGCAGCTATCCGGCCCGTCGCAGATATTGGTGCGCTCGGCCTGTCTCTTATACACATCTGACGCTGCCGACGAAGCTAGAAGTGTAGA
>CAUUIU010000446.1:0-2715 GCA_963545025.1 uncultured Sphingopyxis sp.
AGATCGCTCAGTGTCTCGTGGGCTCGGAGATGTGTATAAGAGACAGCCTATGACATGGCGCGCCAGCACGCGGTGCTAACCGCCGTCGCAGGCGCGGCGCCAGGCGTTCCGCTGCCGCCAGTCCTCGAGCTCTGCACCGATCCGTCGGTCATCGGAGACGAATTTTTCCTGATGGGTCAGGTCGCGGGCGACGCGTTCGAATATGCCGTGCCCGAATGGCTCGCCGCCGACCCGGTCGCGGGCGCCGAAAGCGTCTGCCGCCAATGGTTCGACGCGCTGATCGCGCTGCACAATATGCCCGTCGCGGCGATGCCGCCGGGCGAGCGAACGGTGCAGCAGGAGGCGCAGCATTGGCTCGACGTCGCGCGCGGCGCCGAATCCGCGCCGGTGCTGGTCGATATCCTCGAAGACCTGGCGAAGCGCCCGCCGGCGACCAGCGGCCCCGCGACGCCGGTGCATGGCGATCCGAAACATGGTAATTGCCTGTGGCATGACGGCAAGCTGACGGCGCTGCTCGATTGGGAAATGGCACAGATTTCCGAGCCGCTGCTCGACCTTGGCTATGTGCTGATGTTCCACGATCAGGGTGAGGCATCGCTTGCCGATGCGGGTTTCGATCTGCCGGGCTGGTGGTCGCCCGAACGGATGATTGCCGAGTGGGAAGAGGGTACCGGGCGCAAAGCGGTAGACGTCGCGCGCTATGCCGTGCTCGGACAGGCGAAGGTCGCCGCGATCATCTCGGTCGGTGCGTATCTGTTCAACAGCGGCCGCATCAAGGACCCGCGCTTCGAAGCCTTTGCCGGCGTGCTTCCCGCCTACGTTGCGCTGCTCGAAAAGCGCGCGATGGTTGCGGGTTAAGCGGGTTCGAGCCGCACCAGCGGTGCGCCATATTCGACCATGTCGCCGTCGTTCGGAAGGACGGCGGCGATCCGGCCCGCGGTATCGCTGACCACGTCGGTCGCTTCGCCAAGCTTGTCGACCTGGCCGATGACCGTCCCCACTTCGACCTGCGTTCCGGGCGACACCCGCGCCGAAAAGATTCCGAGATGCGGCGCGGTAACGTCGCACAGCACCGCGACGGCGGCGGCAACCGCCTGCCCTGCCCGCACCAGCATCGGATTCGGGCCGCCATCGGCCTTTGCCATGAACAGCGACCAACCGCCGCTGCGGAAATGAATATCGCGCCACGGCGACTGGACGAACGATGCCAGCAGCGCGCGGACTTCTTCGACGGTCGTGCTCATGCGTCCCCCGCTATCATCGTCAGCAACACGGGCAGGACGGGTTCGGTGACGATGGTCGTCACCCCTGCGGCCCGCGCCGCTCGTGCAATATCGTCCTGCGCCAGCGCATGGCCGCGCACGACGCTTGCATTTCCAATCGCCGCGGCGAGCCCCTCAGCGTCGCCGCCCGCGAGCGCGCGATCGACGTCGAAGCCATCGAGCCCGCCGTCCGCAAAATCAACCACCGCGACCGGGCTCGCCGCCCGCGCCCATTCGATCAGCTGGCGCAGCCGCGCATCGTCCTTCTCGCGTGGCGCTTCGGTCGCGAGCGTGCCGGCGTAGACCAGCCCCGCGCCGCCATCGACGGTCGCTACCGTTCCCGATTGCGCGACAGCGCCGTCACCAACGCCGACGACACATGGCCGCCCGAGCGCACGACTGACGACCGCGGCGTGCGAGGTCGATCCGCCCTGCTCGGTGATCACCGCGCGCGCGGCGATCATGCCGTGGACATCGTCGGGGCTGGTGGTCTTGCGGACCAGAATGACATCTTCGCCCGCCGCGGCGCGCCGTTCGGCCTCATCGGCATCGGCGACGAGCACGCCCGTCGCGGCGCCGGGGCAAGCCCCCTCGCCCGTCGCGAGCACTGCGGCGCCCTCGGTCGCGCCATCCTTGAGGCGCGGCAACAACAGCGTCCGCACTTGCTCGGCGCTGACGCGTGACAGTGCGGTCGCCGGATCGATCCGCCCCTCGGCCACCATGTCGACCGCGAAGCGCACAGCGGCCGCCGGCGCGCGCTTGGCGGCGCGCGACTGGAGCAGGTAGAGCTGGCCCGACTGCACGGTGAACTCGATGTCCTGGACATCGCCATGTTCGCGTTCGAGCTGGTCGCTGGCGGCGAGCAGCGCGGCATGCGCACCGGGTTCGGCTTCCAGCATCGCGTCGAGCGCAAGCGGGGTGAACTTGCCCGACACGACATCCTCGCCCTGCGCGCGCGGCAGATATTCGCCATAGGGCAAGGCTTCGCCGGTCAGCGGATTGCGGCTGAACAACACGCCGGTTCCGCTGCGCTCGTCGAGATTGCCGAACACCATCGCTTGGATAGTGACCGCCGTGCCGAGGTCGTGCGGGATGTTGTTGTGCTCGCGGTAACGCCGCGCGCGGCGCGTGTTCCAGCTTTCGAACACCGCGCGCACCGTCGCCAGCAACTGGTCGCGGACATTGGCGGGCACCGCGCCGCCTTCGGCCTCGACCACCGCGCGCCAGCTCGCGGGTTCGGCGTCGGCGTCGAGCTCGACCGGCGCCTTGAGCACGATCGACGCATAAAGTTCGAGGAAGCGACGATGCGTGTCGCGCGCGAAAGCCGGCAGCCCGGTCTCGGCCGCGAGCGCGGCTTCGCCCGCACCGTCGACGCCGAGGTTGAGCACTGTATCCATCATGCCGGGCCTGTCTCTTATACACATCTGACGCTGCCGACGAAGCTAGAAGTGTA
>CAUUIU010000447.1:0-2713 GCA_963545025.1 uncultured Sphingopyxis sp.
CATTCGCGAGGAGACCAAGGGCGGTCTCGTCGGCAAGAAGGATGGCGGCGTGCCTACGCCTCAGGAAATCTGCGATGTCCTGGATGATTATGTCATCGGTCAGAAACGTGCCAAGCGCGTCCTGTCCGTTGCCGTCCATAACCATTATAAGCGCCTGAACCACGGCTCGAAGCCGGGCGAAGTGGAACTGGCCAAATCGAATATCCTGCTGGTTGGTCCTACCGGCTGCGGCAAGACCTTGCTGGCGCAGACGCTGGCCAAGACGTTCGACGTGCCCTTCACCATGGCCGACGCGACCACGCTGACCGAAGCGGGCTATGTTGGTGAGGATGTGGAAAACATCATCCTCAAACTGCTTCAGGCTTCCGACTATAATGTCGAAAAGGCGCAGCGCGGCATCGTCTATATCGACGAAATCGACAAGATCAGCCGCAAGGCCGAAAATCCGTCGATCACCCGCGACGTGTCGGGCGAAGGCGTGCAGCAGGCGCTGCTCAAGCTGATGGAAGGCACGACCGCGAGCGTTCCGCCGCAGGGCGGCCGCAAGCATCCGCAGCAGGAGTTCCTGCAGGTCGACACGACGAACATCCTGTTCATCGCGGGCGGCGCGTTCAGCGGCCTCGAAAAGATCATCGGCGACCGCCTGCAAGGCAAGTCGATCGGCTTCGGCGCGCATGTCGCCGGGCCCGACGAACGCCGCCAGGGCGAGGTGCTGAAAAGCATCGAGCCCGAGGATCTCCTGAAATTCGGCCTGATCCCGGAATTCGTCGGCCGCCTGCCGGTCATCGCGACGCTCGAGGATCTCGACATCGACGCGCTGGTCAAGATCCTGGGCGAGCCCAAGAATGCGCTGATCAAGCAGTATCGCAAGCTCTTCGATCTGGAGGAGGTCACGCTGACCTTCACCGACGATGCGCTGATCGCGGTTGCCAAAAAGGCGATCGAACGCAAGACCGGCGCGCGCGGGCTGCGCTCGATCGTCGAGGCGATCCTGCTCGACACGATGTTCGACCTGCCCGACCTGACCGACGTGGTCGAGATCGTCGTCGACAAGGACGTCGTCGAGGGCCGCAAGGACCCCGTGCGCGTCTATGCCGACAAGGCGAAGGAAGCGGGCGACGCCGCCTGATCCGAGTCGCGCCGGGCGACCGGCGCGACAATCCATGTTGCATCGCAGCAACAGTAGCGCGAAAAAACGCAGCATCCCCTGTGGATAAATATGCGCGCGCTACGCAAATTCGCGATTTCTTGACCTTTTGCAGGCCGGGGCGTCCCTCCCGGCTTGCACTGTCACAATTGCTGTCACAATCGTGCCACATGCGGGCTTCAGGGGCGCTCGCAGGTCAAGGCGCGCCCCGATGATGCGTGCCCGCCGCACGCTACAATAGGGGACATCCTGACATGAAACTTCGTTATTCGATCGCCGCGAGCCTTATGGCTATCAGCGTCGCGACCGTCGTCGCGGCGCCGGCCCAGGCGCAGCAGATCACCACCGGCATCCAGGGCCAGGTGAACGACGACAATGGCGCGCCGATCGGCGGCGCGACGGTCGTCATCACCGACACCCGCACCGGCGCCGCGCGCACGATCAACACCGCAGCCGACGGCCGCTTCGGCGCTTCGGGCCTCGTCACCGGCGGACCCTACTCGATTTCGGTCAACGCCGGCGCCTATGAAGGCCAGACGCTCAGCGACGTGTATACGACGCTGCAGGGCAACACCGACCTGACCTTCACCCTCTCGTCGGGCGGCGGCGAAATCGTCGTCACCGGCAGCCGCGTCCGCGTGTCACAGCTCGCCGTCGGTCCGGGCGCCAGCTTCACCACCGAGGTCCTCGCCAGCGCCCCGTCGTTCAACCGCGACGTCCGCGACATCATCCGCCTCGACCCGCGCGTCAGCCTCGACCGTGATGACGGCGGCTCGGGCCAGGACCGCATCTCGTGCCTTGGCGGCAACGACCGCGGCAACGCTTTCACCGTCGACGGTATCAGCCAGGGCGACATCTACGGCCTGAACGACACCGGCTTCTCGTCGCGCAGCTCGACCCCGATCCCCTATGACGCGGTCCGCGAAACGCAGGTGCAGTTCGCACCGTTCGACGTCGACTACGGCTCGTTCACCGGCTGCGCGATCAACGTCGTCACCAAGTCGGGTACCAACGACTATCATTTCGGCGGCTTTTTCGAATATTCGGACAACGGCATGCGCGGCGACACGGTTCGCGGCCTTCCGGTTGCAGGGATCAAGCCCGAAAAGCGCTGGGGCGCCTGGCTCGGCGCGCCGATCATCAAGGATCGCCTGTTCATCTTCGGTGCCTATGAGCATCAGGAAGCTGGCCAGTCGCAGGACGACGGCCCGACCGGCGCCGGCTATGCAAACCCGCAGACGGGCATCAGCGTCGATCAGTTCAACGAAATCTCGGACGTGCTGAGCAGCGTCTATGGCGTCGAAACCGGTCCGCTGGTGACGAGCCGTCCGTTCAAGAACGACCGCTATTTCGGCCGCCTGGACTGGCAGATCAACGACGATCACCGCCTCGAACTCACCTATCAGCGCCTCGAAGAATCGTCGACGCGTCCCGACGACCTGTTCACGGGTTCGTCGCCGCAGGCGATCGGCCAGAACACGTTCTACCTCAGCGGCACCAAGTCGGACTATTATTCGGCTGTCTCTTATACACATCTCCGAGCCCACGAGACACTGAGCGATCGCG
>CAUUIU010000448.1:0-2706 GCA_963545025.1 uncultured Sphingopyxis sp.
ATCGCTCAGTGTCTCGTGGGCTCGGAGATGTGTATAAGAGACAGGATTTCCTCATTGCAATAATCGGTCACCCGGCCGAAGCCGAACTTGTAATATTTGATCATCTGGTTGAGCGTCACCCAATCCTCGTCGAGCGAGGTGACGCCGCGCAGATCCCCCGTATTCTCGACCGGATCTTCGCGGATTTGCAGGCCGCCCGCGACCGAATACATGCCGTTGTTGGTCAGCGACCAATCGCCGAGGAACCAGCCCAGATAGACGATCTGTAACCCGTGCGCGTCGAATTCCTCTGGCGTCGGATATTGATAGGGGATCAGCTGCTTGCGGTCGATCCCGGCATCGAGCATCCAGTCGAGCGCCGCGCCCGACAGCGTGTTCATATAGCGCAGATTGTTGCCGTCATAGCCGGTACGCCCCAGCGTCTTGAGGTCGCCGAGCTGAAGTCCGGGATTCTCGCCCCACAGGATGAGCGGGATCTGATAGCGGATCGCGAGTTGCGGCACCGAACTGAACAGCGAGAGTTCGGTCGAGCGCGCCCAGTTGGTGAATTTGTCGAACGCCGCGCGCATCAGCCCCTGCCACACCTGCGGCGCGGGTGCCGAAATCACGACGTCGAAACCCTGCTCGATCAGGTTTGAAATGTTGCGCACCCCGCGCTCGGTCACCTGCTCGGGCGGATAGCTGAGGCAGGCGAGCAGCGGATTGAGGCCCAGCTTGTCGCGGACCCACAGCGCCTGGCGCGTGCTGTCCTTGCCGCCGCTGACGCCGATGATGCAGTCAAATTTCTGCCCCGGCTTGCGCGGAAATTCGGCGAGCAGGTCTTGCAGGATTTCGTAACGTTCCTGCCAGTCCACATGCGCGAGCCGGTCCCAATAATCGCATGCCGGACAGATGCCCGCCGGAGTGAACACGGTGTTCGGCCGTGTGTCCGGTTGCAGGCATCGCGAGCAATATTTCATGGGGCCGTCAATTCCTTCAAATGAATGATCCCGCGGTGCGGAAGGACGCACGCGGGGGCCCAGGGCGGCAGGCTGCAGACCACTTTGCGCCCGGCCGCCAGCGCCACGACCATCGCAAAACTGTTCATGCCCGCAACCCACGTGCTGCCGCGGATCGCCATGGCAAGATCGGGCGACATGTCAAGGCTTGCGCCGGGGTGCGCATCGATCCAGTCGTCGTATTTTCCAGCCGAATCAGAAGGGTGCGGGCGAACGATCATCGGCACGTCGCGTCCGATGCCCAGCCGGTCGCGCTCCGCCGCGAAATAGTCGAGCGCCTGAAACTCGCCGGGCCGATCCCGTCCCCAGTCGCTCCGTGCCGGTTCCGCGACAAACAGCACCGGCCCCTCGGCCGGTGCCGGTCCCGCCGCGCGCGCCTGTTCGGCAAGATAATGGTTCGGCTTCTCGGCCACGGTCACGCCGGGAAACGCGGAATGGGCAAGGCGGGCGGCGTCGGGGTCGGTCACCCACAGCTCGCCGGGCAGTTGGCGCCGTCCATCGCGCGCGAACCGCATCGGGTAATTGACCCAATGATCGAGTACCGCGACCGATCGGACCCCCGCCTCCGCTGCCAGCACCCGCGCCCGATGCTCGAGATCGCTCGCCCAGCCGGTTCCGCTGAGCAGGCTCGCGGCGCCGTCCAGCGCGGCATCGAACGAAATGTCGGGCGGCGGCGCCCCGAAGCGCTGCTCCCAGAGCGTCGCGGCGGGGCCCGCAAGGGCGATGCGAAAATCATCCAACCCCTCCGCCCCCGCGATCCACGCGAGGATGATGTTCGCCGCGCCGGCATCATGCGCCACCACCGCGACCGGGCGCGGCAGCTCGGCCAGCGGGTCAGCCGCGGTCATGATCCGGAAAAGCGCGCATAATAGACGATGTCCTGCGGCGCGCCATCGACCAGCTCCTGCGCCTTGCGCGTCGCCTCGTGCCGCATATGCGACCGTTCCATCAGCCGGACCATGCCCTGATTGCACGCGAGCGTTCCGGCGGTGAGTTTGCGGATCTCGGGCTGCGCGACCAGCCAGTCGGTCAGCATCGACCAGGCGTCCTGGCCGTAACCTCCACCCCAGCGATCGGGTTCGCCGATAATGATGCCGACATCGACCGTTTCATGATGCGGGTTCACATAGGCGGTCATCGTGCCGATCGCGCGATCGTCGGTCCTGTCGCGCACCGACACGAACAGATTGGGCGTACCGGCAAAGGACGCCAGATAGGCCTCGCAGCTTGCGCGATCATGGGTGCGGAACCGCTGGTTCGACAGCCGCACGACACGCGGGTCGTTCAGCCAGCCGATATAGCCATCGTCGATATCGTCCGGCCCGAAAGGGCGCAGCCGGACGAGCCGTCCTTCAAGCGGCGACAGTCGCAGCGTCATGCTCTTCCAGCGCGTCGAGCTGGCCCCACACCTTGCGGAACGCCTCGACGATCAGCGCCACATCCTCGCTCGGCAACTGGTGCATGCAGACCGCCAGCCCCAGATAGCTCGTGTCCTGCAGCTCCTCGGCAACAGGGCACGTACCCGGACCATAAGCGAAATTGCGTTCCCCCGCCCGCAGCGACCAGGGGAAGCCTTCGCTGCCATAGGCGATCTGCTGGGTGAATATCGGCAGGCGGTGAAGATTCTGGTAGGAGGAGGAAATGCAGGGCACCCCCTCGGCTGTCTCTTATACACATCTCCGAGCCCACGAGACACTGAGCGATCTCG
>CAUUIU010000449.1:0-2670 GCA_963545025.1 uncultured Sphingopyxis sp.
CCCCGAATATATCGAGCAATTCTGCGACTATATCGGCATTTCGACCGCGCAGTTCTGGAACCAGGTCCACGCCTCGGTGAACCGCGACCTGTTCGATATCCGTTCGGACGGGCGGATCGAGCGCAAATTTCGCGTGGGGACGGGACTGTGATCGCGCGGCGGACGATCGGCATCGTCGACTATGGCGTCGGCAATCAGGCGTCGGTCTGGCGCGCGCTGCACAATCTCGGTTATCGTTGCCGTGTCAGCAGCGACCCGGCGGTCCTCGATGCGACCGACGTCATCCTGCTGCCCGGCGTGGGCGCCTTTCCTGCCGCGATGGAACAGCTGCACAAGCATGATCTGGTCGGCTTTCTTCAGGAACGTGCCCGCGCCGGAAAACCGTTCATCGGCCTCTGCCTCGGCATGCAATTGCTCGCCGAGGTCTCGCACGAACTTGGCACGACGGCGGGGCTCGGTCTGATCCCGGGCGAGGTCAAGCCGTTCGAACAGGACCGCTGGCACATCGGCTGGAACAGCATCGAGGCGCGGGGCGACGACGGCCTGCTCGCCGAAAGCGACGGGCAGGCGATGTATTTCAACCATAGCTATGTCTTCGACGCGCCGCCCGAATATGTCGCGTGCGTCGCGCGGCTGACCGCGCCCTTCACCGTCGGGGTCAAGCGCGGCAAGCTCGTCGGCCTGCAGTTTCACCCCGAAAAGAGCCAGCTCAACGGGCACCTGCTGCTGCGCAACGTGGTCGAACATCTGTGCGCCGCGGAGGAGCCGGCATGATCAAAAAACGGCTTGTCGGTGTCGTCACCGTTCGCGACGGCTGGGCGGTCCAGTCGATCGGCTATTCGCGCTATCTGCCGCTCGGGCGGCCCGAAGTGCTGGTCGAAAATCTCGACCGCTGGGGCGCCGACGAGATTTTTCTGCAGTGCATCGACCGCACGCGCGCGGGGCTGGGCCCCGATTTCGCGCTGATCGAGCGGATCGGCAAACTCGGGATTTCGACGCCGCTGATCTATGGCGGCGGCGTGACGTCGGCCGCCGACGCACGGCAGGTCGTCAATCTGGCCGCCGACCGCGTCAGCCTCGACGCGTTGCTGCGGGATGATCCCTCAGAGGTGCGAGCGATCGCCGCACAACTCGGAGCGCAGGCTGTGATTGCCGCGCTGCCGGTCGCAATCGAAGGCGGCGCGCTACGCTGGCTCGACTATCGCACGGGTCAGGCAGATGCGATCCCGTCGTCGCTGATCGACGACCTGCAATCGGGGCTGATTTCGGAAGCGTTGCTGATCGATTGGCGCAATGAGGGGCGGCCGGGCGGTTTCGATCCGGCCCTGCTCCGCGCCGCGCTGCCCGCGTCGGTGCCCGTGATCGCCTTTGGCGGCCTGTCCGAGGCCGATCAGCTCGCCCACGTGCTGCGCGAGCCCAATGTCGTCGCCGCGGCGGTCGGCAATTTCCTCTCTTATCGCGAAACCGCGATCCAGCAATTCAAGAAGGCGATGTTCGACGTGCCCCTGCGCCCGGCCAGCTTCCAGCGGACCTTTTACGCATGATCGACATCGGCCGCGACCATGAGGCGCATCAGTGCAAGCGCTGCCTTTATTCGACGCGTCACGCGCTCGGCCTTGTCCTCGACGCGGAGGGCATCTGCTCGGGCTGCCGCATCCATGAGGAAAAGGACAGCCTCGACTGGGAGGCGCGTTGGCAAAAGCTCGAAGCGCTCGTCGCGCCCTATCGCGCGAAGTCGGGCAGCACATATGATTGCATCGTGCCGGTCACGGGCGCCAATGACTCGCACTTCATCCTGCACGTGGTGAAGGAGCGGCTGGGGCTCAATCCGCTGCTCGTCACCTACAACAAATATTTCAACACGCCGCTCGGCGTGCGCAACCTCGCCAATCTGCGGATCAAGTTCGACTGCGACATATTGGTCCAGAATGTGAACCCGGTTGCGGTGAAGAATATCTCGCGCACTGCGCTGCGGATGCTCGGCAGCATCTATTGGCCTTGCCTGGCCGGGCAGACGGTCTTTCCGGTGCAGACCGCGGTGCGCTATCAGGTGCCGCTGATCATCTGGGGCGCGCATCAGGGGCTCGAACAAGTGGGCATGTTCAGCCACGAGCATGAGGTCGAGATGACCCGGCGCCATCGCAAGGATCACGACCTGATGGGGCACGAGCCCGATCAGCTGCTGTCGATCTTCGACACGCTGAGCGAGGAGGATGTCTGGCAATATCGCTATCCCGACGACGACGATCTGGAGCGCGTGGGCGTGCGCGGCATCTACCTTGGCAATTATGTCCGCTGGGACCCCAAGGCGCAGCATGAACAGATGGTCGCGAGCCACGGCTATCAGGGCGCACGCTTCGGACGCACCTTCGACACCTATGACCATGTCGACTGCTATAATTATATGGACGTCCACGATCATTTGAAGCTGCTCAAGCACGGCTACTCGAAAGTCACCGATCATGCGTGCCGCGAGATCCGGCACGGCCGCCTGACGCGGGACGATGCACAGGCGCTGGTTGCGCATTACGAGAACCAGCCGCTGCGCCACCTCGACAAATTCTGCGAATGGATCGGTATCGACGAGCGCGCGCTGGCGTTCGTCTTCGACCGGCATCGCAACCCCGCGATCTGGGAAGAAACCAAGCCGGGGCGGTGGCAGCGCCGCGC
>CAUUIU010000450.1:0-2644 GCA_963545025.1 uncultured Sphingopyxis sp.
AGGCGATCAATCCTGCGGCGCTCAACGGCAATGGTCTCATCATGCGGACCCATTTGTTCAACACCGAGATCAACGATTTCGGCGGCTTCACCAACGACCTCAAGCTCAGCAAGGACATCGGCCCGGCGACGCTGACCGCCGGTTTCTACAAGGCGCGCCAGAACATCGACATGGACTGGGTCTGGAACAGCTATCTTCTGGAAGTGAAGGGCGACAATGCCGCGCTCGTCAACGTCGTCAATAATGCGACCGGACAGGTGCTGACGCGGAACGGCCTTTATGCCTACGGCGTGCCCTTCTGGGGCAATTGCTGCCAGCGAAGCTATCATGCGACCTATGACATCGACGCGCCTTATGCCGCGTTGGCGCTCGATTTCGACGCGCTGACCTTCGACGGCAGCATGCGCTACGACCATGTCCGCGCCCGCGGCAATTATGCCGGGTCGCTGCAGGCGGCGAATTTCGACGTCAACGGCGACGGCACGATCCAGCCGGTCGAGCGCAGCGTGTCGCTGATCGACAACGGCCGGCCCAGCCCGATCAATTACAACATTGGTTACTGGTCCTGGTCGCTCGGCGCCAATTACCGCCTGTCGGACGACGCCGCAGTGTTTGCACGCGCCAGCCGCGGCGGCCGCGCCAACGCCGACCGCCTGCTGTTCGGGGTCGTGCGACCCGACGGATCGGTGCGCAAGGCCGATGCAATCGACTATGTCACCCAATATGAAGTGGGTGCGAAATATCGCAGTGGCCCGTTCGGCCTGTTCCTCACCGGCTTCCACGCCACGACGCAGGAACAGAATTTTGAGGTCACCAGCGGCCGCTTCCTCGACCGGACGTACAAAGCGATGGGCCTCGAACTCGAAGGCGCGTTCCGCTCGGGCATCTTCGACCTGCGTCTCGGCGCGACCTATACCGATGCCGAAATTTCGAAGGACGCGATCTCGCCCGCCAACGAAGGCAACACCCCGCGCCGCCAGGCCAAGCTAATCTATCAGGTCACCCCGGCGGTCGACTTCGACATTGTTCGCGCCGGTCTCAACATCGTCGGCACGACCAAGGCTTTTGCCCAGGACGACAACCAGTTGGTGTTCCCCGCCTATACGCAGGTCAACGCCTTCATCAATTTCCGGCCGCTCGACCGTGTCGAGCTGTCGCTCAACGCCAACAATCTGTTCAACGTCACAGGGATTACCGAGGCGGAAGAAGGCTCGATTGTTTCGGGCGCGAATAATTTCATTCGCGCGCGTTCGATCAACGGCCGGACCGTCTCGGCCTCGCTGCGGTTCGAATTCTGAACCGCACTGGGTCGCGGGGCGCGGGAGTGTCGGTTTCGGCCGGCGCTCCCGTGGCTTCGCACAAAGGAGTTTCAAGCATGACTTCGGTGCAAACCGCTTCGCCCGCGATCGCTACCCTGCAATGGCGCGCGGAGGACTGCGCCGCAATCCAGCAGGCCCGGATCGAAGAGCCGCCAGTGATCGCAACGGACGACGTCCGCCGGGTGAGCACGATGCTCGACGTCTGGGACGCATGGCCGCTCGCCGGTCATGACGGAGCGCCCGCGCCCTGGCGTGAAGGCGAGCTCTGGTTTGCCTTGGCAGCACCCGCGGAGACGGACCCCGAGCGGCGTCACTATTCCGCCCGACTTCATCATTTTCACCGGATCGGGGAACGGTTTGAAGCATTGGGCCCGGTATTTCCCGACGACTGGTCTCCAGGCAGCCGCGAATGGTCGGGCAGCGCGCGCCTCGATGGCGATTGCGCATCCCTCTATTTCACCGCCGCGGGTACGAAAGGAGAGCGTTCTCCCACCTATCGCCAACGCCTTTTTGTAACGCGCGCCGCATTGTCCGCAAATATGGATATGGCTTTTGGACAGTGGAGCGAGCCCGAGGAATTGCTGGCGCCTGGCGGCCCCTATCTCGATGCGGATGAGAGCGATGGGCAGATCGGCGAAATCAAAGCTTTCCGCGACCCATGTCCGTGGCGCGAGCCCGGTGCCGGCGACTATCTTCTGTTCACCGCATCGTCGGCTATCGATACCGGACCGTTCAATGGCGTGATCGGCATTGCAGCGGCGGGAAGCAACGGCCGATTCCGTCCTCTCGATCCGCTTGTGGATGCATCGGGCACGAACAACGAGCTCGAACGACCACATATAGTCCGCCGTGGCGGCCGCCTGTATCTCTTCTGGTCCACGCAAGCAAAAGTGTTCGCGCCTGGCATCGCGGCGCCCACCGGGCTCTACGGCGCTACCGCTCAGGACATCCGCGGGCCCTGGGAGTTGCTCAATGGGCACGGGCTCGTATTCGGAAACCCTCACCGCGAGCCGTTCCAGGCTTATAGCTGGTGGGTTCTGCCCGACCTCTCGGTTGCCAGCTTCGTTGATTATTGGGGCATCGACGATCCAGCGGCGACATCAAAACCCTCGGGTCGCAGGCATTTTGGCGGAACCTTTGCCCCCTTTCTCCACCTTGAGCTCGATGGAATCCGGGCAAGAATCGTGCGAAGGGCGCAGCGGTGACCGTGTTCGCCGGAATCGAGCTCGGCGGAACGAAAACGATCGTCGTTCGTGGAATTCCTGGCGCCGTCTGCGATCTGTCTCTTATACACATCTGACGCTGCCGACGAAGCTAGAAGTGTA
>CAUUIU010000451.1:0-2634 GCA_963545025.1 uncultured Sphingopyxis sp.
CTACACTTCTAGCTTCGTCGGCAGCGTCAGATGTGTATAAGAGACAGGTCGACAAAGCCGTCGCCGTTGGCGTCGAGATGCCGCATGAACGCCTCGATCTTTTCGGGCGAAGCCAGCGAAGCATCGCCTTGGCTCTGGGCGCGCTTTTGCGCCATTTTGGTGAGCTCGGCTTTGTCCAGCTTGCCGTCACCATTGCTGTCTATCATCGCAAAGATGCGGCCGCCGTCCTGCGGAGGCTGCGCTGCTGCCACGGCGGGAACAGCCAGGCAGGCAGCGGCCGCAATCATCGTCACTTTCTTCATTCTATGTCCTCTTGGTCATGGTCGGCGGTTCGCCGGGATGCCCCGCCGCGGACATAGCCGCCCGGCTGTCGCAAAACCATGCCGACGCGGCTCGGTTCGTCACGGACGCAGCACGACTTTTCCGACAACCTCACGCCGTTCGAGCATCGCAAAGCCCTCGCGCCAGTCGGCGAGGTCGAGCGACGCATGGACGTGCGGCCGGATCTTCCCCTCCGCCGCGAGCGCATCGATCGCCGCCATATTCTCCGCGCCGCGCGCGGGAAAGCGGCGACCATATTCGCCCGCGCGCACGCCGACGACCGAGAAACCCTTGATCAGCGGCATGTTCGCCGACACCTCGGGGATGCGGCCCGACGCAAAGCCGATCACCAACAGCCGCCCGCCAAAGGCGATGCAACGCGTCGATTCGTCGAACACGTCGCCACCGACAGGATCGAAAATGACATCGGCACCCTGCCCGCCGGTCAGCCGTTTTACCGCCTCGCGGAAACCCGGATCGGCGGCGATCAGGACATCGGGACCGTATAGCGATCCGACCGCCTCACGCTTCGCGTCGCTGCTCGCCGCCGCAATCACGTGCGCGCCGAGTGCCTTCGCCAGATCGACAGTGGCCAGCCCGACGCCGCCCGCCGCGCCATGCACCAGCACCCATTCGCCCGCCTCGACCCCCGCGCAGCGGACCAGCGCTACATAAGCGGTCAGATAGGCGACGCCATAGGCGGCCGCCGCATCCCACCCCAGCCGTTCGGGCTTGCGGCGCAGGCTTGTCGCCGGGACCACGCAATATTCGGCCATCGCACCGAACCGGTTTCCGCCGATCACCGCGTCACCCACCTGCCAAGCGACGACGCCTTCGCCCAGCGCATCGACCTCGCCCGCAAACTCCAGCCCCGAAATGAAAGGCAGGTCGGGCTTCAACTGATAGTCGCCGCGCGTCATCAGCAGGTCAGGGAAATTCACCGCCGCCCCGCGCACCCGAACGCGGATTTCGCCCGGTCCGGGCCCGGGCACAGGCAGATCGACCAGTGCCGCACCGGCATGATCGGAAAGCAATTCACGCACCTGCAACGCCCGCATGGCGAAAACCCTTTCCTACAATAT
Organism: uncultured Sphingopyxis sp.; assembly: GCA_963545025.1. Taxonomy (GTDB): domain Bacteria; phylum Pseudomonadota; class Alphaproteobacteria; order Sphingomonadales; family Sphingomonadaceae; genus Sphingopyxis. The sequence continues at coordinate 1,404 of CAUUIU010000451.1, forward strand.
TCCAATATGGTTCGTTTTGTACGTTCAACAAACCGCAGGAGCGAATCATGCCACGACCCGACCCATCGGCCTGCGATGCCGACGCGTTGATCGACGCCGTCATCGACCGCGAAGGCCGATATGTAAACCACCCCGCCGACCGTGGCGGCCCGACTTGCTGGGGGATTACCCAGGCGGTCGCACGCGCTGAGGGCTATGCCGGCGCGATGCGCGACCTGCCGCGCGGCGAAGCCGCGGCGATCTATCGCCGCCTCTATTGGCTGCGCCCCGGTTTCGACCGGGTCGCACTGCGCGCGCAGAAAATCGCAGCCGAGCTTTTCGACACCGGCGTCAATATGGGCACCGGCACCGCCACAGGCTTCCTTCAGCGCGCGCTCAATGCGCTCAACCGCACCGCGCGCGACTATCCCGATATCGCGGTCGACCGCGATATCGGACCGCGCACATTGTCGGCGCTCGACGCTTTCCTGCGCGCACGCGGCGCTGGAGGCGAAACCGTCCTCTACCGCGCGATGGAGGCACTGCAGGGCGAACGCTACATCGCGCTCGCCGAACGCCGCCCGAGCCAGGAGGCCTTCCTCTACGGCTGGCTCGCCAATCGCATCGGCGACGGCTGATGCCTCGCCGCGCGCCATTGGGCTGAACTTCCCTGAACTTTGAACCTGTAGGAGCATTGCCATGAGCATCATCGAAGGCCTCATCGGCCCCATTGCCAAGCTGATCGACAAGATCATCCCCGACCCCGAAGCGCGCGACCACGCCAAACTCGAGCTGCTGAAGATGGAGGGCAGCCAGGAAATGGAAGCAATCCGCACCCGAATGACCGCGATCGTCGCCGAGGCGAACAGCGCCGATCCCTGGACCAGCCGCGCGCGACCGAGCTTCCTCTACGTCATGTATGCGCTGCTGCTCTGGGCGATCCCGATGGGCCTGATCGCTGCCGCGCGCCCCGAGATGGCAAAGGGCATCGCCGATGGCATGAATGCCTATCTCGCCGGGATTCCCGAACCGCTCTACGCGCTCTTCGGGACGGGTTATCTGGGCTACACGGCCGCAAGGGCGTGGGGGAAAGCAAAGGGCGTGGAGGGCTGATCTCTCTCTCCCGTTCGTGCTGAGCTTGTCGAAGCACCGTTTTTCTTCCACGTGCGAAGAATGAAAGGTGCTTCGACAGTCACAGGGCTAAAGCGTTTAGGATTCAGCGCCTTCCACAAACCCCCCCAGCTGCGCCCGC
>CAUUIU010000452.1:0-2634 GCA_963545025.1 uncultured Sphingopyxis sp.
TCGCTGCCTTGCCGAGTTCGATGCGATAGTGCCCCTCGGGCACCGCGCTCGCCTCATGCTTCGACCAAGGCTCGACCGGGCGGTCGTAATAGCCGCTGAACGGGCCGTTATAGATGCGCTTCGGCTCAAGGAAGACGACGGGGTCGTTGTCCTCGATCGCCGCGATCAGCAGGCCTTTGGCATCATAGGGGTTCGACGGGATCACCGTCTTTACGCCGCAAATGTGCGTCATGATGCTTTCGGGCGACTGGCTGTGCGTCTGTCCGCCGAAGATGCCGCCGCCGAACGGGGTACGCACCGTCATCGGGCAGATAAAATCGGCCGCCGAGCGATAGCGAAGGCGCGCTGCTTCGCTGACAAGCTGGTCGAGGCCCGGATAGATATAGTCGGCGAACTGGATTTCCGGGACCGGGCGCAGGCCATAGGCGCCCATGCCGACCGCAACGCCGATGATGCCGCATTCGTTGATCGGCGTGTCGAACACGCGCGTCTTGCCATGCTTTTTCTGTAGGCCGGCGGTCGCGCGGAACACGCCACCGAAAAAGCCGACATCCTCGCCCATCACGACGGTGTTGGGATCGCGTTCGAGCATGACGTCCATGGCGCTGTTGATCGCCTCGATCATGTTCATGGTTTTGATTTCGGCGCTCATTATTCGGGCTTCCAATTGGGGCCGAACTTGGCCTCTTGCTCGGCGAGCATCTGGTCGCATTGTTCCTTGAGGTGCCAGGGCATCTCTTCGAACACATCCTGGAACATCGTCTCGAAAGGCTGGTGCATGCCGTGGCCGAGGATGCCGAGCTTCTCCGACTGTTTCTGCGTCGTTTTGACCAGCTCCTCGAGCTCCTTCGCCTGCGCCTCGTGACGCTCGCCATCCCATTCACCAAGTGTTTCGAGATGCTGACGCAGCCGCGCGATCGGGTCGCCGAACGGCCAGATCGTCGGCTCTTCGGCCGGACGATAGGCGCTCGGGTCGTCCGAGGTGCTGTGTCCCTCGCTGCGATAGGTGAAATGTTCGATCAGCGTCGGGCCGTTGTTCGTACGCGCACGGTCGGCCGCCCACTGCGTCGCGGCGTAGACCGCGAGCGGATCGTTGCCGTCGACGCGCAGGCCGGCGATGCCGTAGCCGACAGCGCGCGCCGCAAAGGTCGTACGTTCGCCGCCGGCGAAGCCCGAGAAGCTGGAGATCGCCCACTGGTTGTTGACGACGTTGAAGATCACCGGCGCGTTATAAACGGTCGCAAAGGTCAGAGCCGAGTGGAAGTCGCCCTCAGCCGACGATCCCTCCCCGCACCATACGGTCGCGATGCGGTTGTCGCCCTTCGACGCCGATGCCATCGCCCAGCCCACCGCCTGCGGATATTGGGTCGCGAGGTTGCCGGACACGCTGAAGAAACCATGCTCGGGCGCCGAATACATGATCGGCAGCTGGCGGCCCATCAAATGGTCGCCGCGGTTCGAGTAGATCTGGTTCATCATCTGGATCAGCGGATAGTCGCGCGCGATCAGGATGCCCTGCTGGCGATAGCTGGGGAAACACATGTCGGCGCGGTCGATCGCCATCGTCGAGGCGATCGAGGTCGCCTCCTCGCCGGTGCACTTCATGTAAAAGCTGGTCTTGCCCTGGCGCTGGGCGCGGAACATGCGGTCGTCGAACGCGCGCACGAGCATCATGTAGCGCAGCATCACGCGCAGCCGCTCGGGGGTCAGTTTCGGATCCCAAGGCCCCTTAGCCACGCCATCGAAATCGAGCACGCGGACGAGACCATAGCAAAGCTCGCGCATCGCGTCGGGCTTGGTCGCCTCGCCGGGGCGCGGCGTCGCGTCGACCGCAGGAACCTCGATATCGCCGAAGTCGGGCGTGTCGCCGGGGCGATAGCGCGGCTCGGGAATATGGAGCGACAGCGGCGGCAGGTTGCTCGCCGGGCGCCGGGGCGTCTCGGGCATGTCCTCGTCCTTCAAGGCGCGAATCGGCGCCTAGTTATATTTCATCGTGGCGACATATTATTACGGCCGCCATACGAATGCAACGGTCGCCGTCAGACCGCGACGGGCGCGGAAATATGCGCCTGCGGGGCATATTCCTCGACCGCAAAATCGTCGAACCGATAGTCGAAAATGCTCGAAGGCCGTCGAAGGATGCGTAGCTTCGGCGCGCCGCCGGGAATGCGCTGCAACTGCTGTTCGACCAGTTCGGCATGATTGAGATAGAGATGCACGTCGCCGCCGGTCCAGACGAGCTCGTGCGCATGCAGGCCCGCCTGCTCCGCAACCATGCGCGTCAGCAGTGCCGCCTCGAAGACGTTGAACGCAAAGCCAAGCCCCAGATCGCACGAGCGCTGGAACAACAGGCACGACAGGCCGCCGTCGCTGCGGACATGGAATTGATAGGTCATATGGCACGGCGGCAGCGCCATGCGGTCGAGATCGGCGACATTCCAGCCCGTGAAGATGTGCCGCCGCGAGCCCGGATTGTTCCGCAGCGAGTCAATCAGCGCCGCAATCTGGTTGTGGCCTTGCTCGGCGCGGCGAAAAAGCCCCTCGCCCGCCGGCTCGTATCGCGGCCAGTTGACCCACTGATGGCCATAGACCTGTCTCTTATACACATCTCCGAGCCCACGAGACACTGAGCGA
>CAUUIU010000453.1:0-2634 GCA_963545025.1 uncultured Sphingopyxis sp.
AGATCGCTCAGTGTCTCGTGGGCTCGGAGATGTGTATAAGAGACAGGCCTGCCGCGCGGGCGCTCATAGGGGCGCGCGGCAGGCTTGGCGGCTTTCGCGCCGCCCTTCGCCTTCGCCTTTTTGGCGGGCGTATCCTCTCCCCGATCTTTCGCCATGCCGGGTGCCATGCCATAGGCGGGGGGTGAGCGTCCAGACGTCCGATGTTGTCGAAGGTTTCGCGGACCGTCTGCTGGACTGGTACGACCGGTCAGCGCGTGACCTGCCGTGGCGCGTGCCGCCGGGCAGCGACGCCATCCCCGACCCCTATCGCATCTGGATGGCCGAGATCATGTTGCAGCAAACGACGGTCGCGGCGGTTTCGGGATATTTCCTCGCTTTTACAGCGCGCTGGCCAACGGTTGCCGATCTCGCCGCGGCAGATGATGCCGACGTCATGGCGGCGTGGGCGGGGCTTGGCTATTATGCTCGCGCGCGCAATCTGCTCGCCTGCGCTCGCACCGTGGTGCGCGATCATGGCGGGCGTTTTCCCGATGAAGAGGCGGAACTGCGCGCTTTGCCGGGGATCGGCGACTACACGGCAGCATCTGTCGCCGCGATCGCCTTCGGCCGGCCCGCCGTCGTGATCGACGCCAATATCGAGCGCGTGATCGCGCGCCACCGGTTGATCGAGACCCCGCTTCCGGCGGCGAAACGCGAAATCCGCGCCGCGTTGGCGCCGCTGGTTCCCAAGGGACGTCCGGGCGATTTTGCGCAGGCGTCGATGGACCTTGGCGCGACGATCTGTACGCCGCGCTCGCCGACCTGCGCGATCTGTCCGGTGATGGCCGATTGCCGCGCGCGCGGGCTTGGCGATATCGAACGCCTGCCCGTGAAGCCGCCGAAGAAAGCGAAGCCGCAACGCCACGGCGTCGCGCACTGGATCGAGGAGGCGGGGCGGCTGTGGCTGGTGCGTCGCCCCGACAAGGGCATGCTTGGCGGAATGCGCGCGCTGCCCGGCGGGGCGTGGAGCGATGGGCTGCCGTCCGAATCCGCCATCGTGCAAGTCGACCACAGCTTCACCCATTTCGATCTGCGGCTGATTTTGGTGCGGGGCAAAACCCCGCTTGCCGCAGCGGAAGGCGAATGGTGGCCGATCTCCGACCTTGACGCGGCCGGATTGCCGACGCTCTATCGCAAGCTGGTCGACAAGATGCGGGAGAGGTTTCCATGAACATGATGGTTTCGCGGCGGGCGCTGCTAGGCGGGCTGGCACTGGGCGGCGCGGGCGCGATGCTTCCCGGTGCGGCGCTGGCGTGGAAGGCCGACGGCGCCGCGCTTTATCCCGCGACAGATGCGTTCCTCAAAGGCTTCGTCGACCGCCGCGAACTCGCCGGCACGCTGGCGGCGATCGGCAAGGGGCAAGCGGCGGCCGATTTCTTCGGCGCGGGCACGCAGGCGATGGATTCGGCGAAGGCGGTCGATGCCGACACGCTGTGGCGCCTCTATTCGATGACCAAACCGGTTACGGGCATCGCGGCGATGATCCTGATCGACGACGGCAAGATCAAGCTCGACCAGCCGATCGCCGACTTCCTGCCGGCCTTTGCCAAGATGAATGTCCAGAACACGCCCGACGGATCGCTGACCGAAGTGCGGCCCGCGAAGGGGCCGATCACCGTGCGTCATTTGCTGACCCACACAGCGGGGCTCGGTTACGGCATCATCCAGAAGGGACCGCTGCGCGACGCCTATAACGAACAGGGCATTTTGGGCGGGCAGGTCAGCCGGCTGCCGATTCCCGGCTTCCCGCCGGCGAACCCCGCGCCCAGCCTCGCCGCCTTCGCCGACCGGCTCGCGAAGCTGCCGCTCGTATACGAACCCGGCACGCGCTGGAGCTATTCGGTTGGGCTCGACCTGATGGGCCGGGTGATCGAGGTCGTATCGGGCCAGCCGTTCGACCTGTTCCTGAAGGCGCGCATCTTCGACCCGCTGGGCATGAAGAGCACCGGATTCCAGGTCGCGGCGGCCGATGTCGGGCGCTTCACGACCAACTATGCGCCGTTCAGCGGCGCGCTGCTGCCGATCGATCCGGCGACCAGCTCGATCTACCTCGACAAGCCGCCCATCCCTTATGGAGGCGGCGGGCTGGTTTCGAGCGCGCGCGATTACGACCGCTTCCTCGCGATGCTGCTGGGTGAGGGCGAAACTGGCGGCGTGCGTATCATCAAGCCCGAAACCGCACGGCTCGCGATGTCGAATCTGCTGCCCGCCGGGGTCGACACGAAAGACACTTTCATTGCGGGCGAAGGCTTTGGGGCGGGCGGGCGCGTTTCGCTGCCGACCTCGGTGACCGGCGAAGGTATCTTCGGCTGGGGCGGCGCGGCCGGGACAATCGGTTTCGTCGACCGCAAGCGTGGCTATCGCGCCGGCGGTTATGCCCAATATATGCCCGCCGAAGCGCTGCCCTTTCAGCGCGATTTCGGCAAAGCCTATTTCAAGGATGTGATGGCCTGATGCCGCTGCCGCTTGGCTTTACCGGCGCGCGGCTCGACCGTGCCGACCAGATCCGGACCAATGAAGCCGCCTTCGCGGCGGCAGCGGCCGATCCTGTCTCTTATACACATCTCCGAGCCCACGAGACACTGAGCGATCTCG
>CAUUIU010000454.1:0-2628 GCA_963545025.1 uncultured Sphingopyxis sp.
ACGCGGGTGTAGCTCAGTTGGTTAGAGTGCCGGCCTGTCACGCCGGAGGTCGCGGGTTCGAGCCCCGTCACTCGCGCCATTCCTTCCATTTTCGGACGGAATGGCCACCGCAGCTTGGGACCTTTCCATATCGGAAATTCGGGGTTGGCGCGGCTTTTTAGCCGCGCCACCGCCCGAGCTCCATCCAGCGGAGCAGCGGCTTGAGCGGCAGGACCCACGCGATCCCCGCGATCAGGTAAAACACGCCCTGAACCAGCACCGGCCATGTCCCGACCCACGGCGACAGGCTGACAACTCCGGCCGCCCAGACCGCGATCAGCGCCAGGATCAGGAAGATGCCGGCTGGCTTGCGCCAGCTGGGCGGGGGGTCGGCGGGAAGCTGGGTCACAAACGGTCTCCACAGAGGATGAATTCTTGTTCGGTCAGCACCGCGTCGAGCGCGATGTCGGTCGATTCGGCAGGCATGGTGTCGATTTCCTGCACCGACCAGCCGATTCCGATGCGCAGCGCGTCCGGATGCGCGGCCAGATAGCGGTCATAATGGCCGCCGCCCTGTCCGATCCGGCCGCCTTGGCGGTCGAAACCGACGAGCGGGCAAAAGATCAGGGCGGGGAGTGCCGTCTCGGCACCGTCTTCGGGCTGCGGCGTGTTCCATGGGCCTTTCACCAGCGCATCGTCGGGGCGCCAGCGGCAGAAATCCATCGTGTCGACGCGCCCGGCATGGTGCGGGAGCGCGAGGCGGCCTTCGGCAGCGACCTCCGCCAGCATCGGCAGGATATCGGGCTCGTCGCCCCATGCCGCATAGGCGCCGATCACGGCATATTGGTCGAGAATCTCGGCCAGCGGAGCGGGAAGCGCGCGAAAGGCGGCAAGCCGCGCCATGCCGTCGAGGTTCGCGGCGAAATGCTGGCGGCGAAAGCGGAGTTTTTCGCGCAATCGGCGTTTATGTGCGGCGAGGTCGGCGGGCAGGTCGGGCATTGCCTTCTCCGGGCCTCCTCGTGCGTGTCAATTGGCGGGTGGCGGGACCACCGTGGGTCGTTTGCTGGAAGATCCTCTGACGCCAGTAACGTCAGGTGGGGACCATATACGTCGGACCAGGGTCCGGGCAGGGACAGCCCCCTAGGATGATGTATCGCCTCAGGGATTTTCGCAAAAGCTCGTGCCGGGCAGTACCCGCCGCCCTCTATGTAGGGTCGCGGGCGCCTTCGCTCAAGGGATTTGCTCGACCTTTGTCGCCAGCGCCTCGATGCGGTCGGCGATCTGGAGCAGCGCGCGGTCGTGCGATGGCTGCGGGGCGCCGCCCTTTGCGGTGCCTTTTTTCGCGGCTTCGAGCTCGGTAAGCGCGGTGCGCAGCTCGTCGCGCGCCTGCGCCTCGCGGCTTTCGGCAAGCGCCACGGCGGCGCGCAGCGAATCGGACTGCGGCTCGGCCTTGTCGGCCTTGCCCTTGGCTTCCTGCGCCTCATCGGCGAGCATCAGCGCGGCGAACAGCATCTGGCGGATCTCGGTGCCGCCGGGCATTCCGCGCACCTTTTCGTCGACGACACTCGCGAGCTGCATCAGCTGCGCCTCTTCGCCGTCGGCACAGTGCACGTCATAGACGCGGCCCGCGATATGAAGCTTTACGTCAGCCACGGCTTGCCTCCGCGATCAGGCGGTCGAGTTCGCCGATGACGGCGGTAACCTCGGCCTTCAGCGCCGACTGGTCGTTCGCGCCAGCAGCGGGGGCGGGGCGGTTCGCCCGTTCGGACAGTGCCTTTTCGATACGGCTCAATGCCCGTTCGATGCGGCCGATGGCCAGGCTGGATTCGTCGAGATCGAGTTCCATGACGAAGGGTTAGCAGTGCCGAGAGAGGGGTGCAATCGACTCTCCACCCCGAAATGCGTGCTAATTTCTATCGCGAGCGGTTGACTCCTGACCCTGCCCCCGCGAAGGGCTGTCCCCACCGAATCCGGTCATCTTCACATCCTTTTCCGGGGGACTCATGACACTGCCCGAACGCCAGCTCGCCAACGCCATCCGCGCGCTCGCGATGGACGCCGTACAGGCCGCGAACAGCGGTCATCCCGGCATGCCGATGGGCATGGCCGACGTCGCGACCGTCCTTTATTCGGACTATCTGAAGTTCGACCCGACCGATCCGAAATGGGCCGATCGCGACCGATTCATACTGTCGGCGGGCCATGGCTCGATGCTCGCTTATGCGACGCTGCACCTTTCCGGCTATGCGCGGCCGACAATCGACGACATCCGCAATTTTCGCCAGCTCCACAGCCCCTGCGCGGGCCATCCGGAGAATTTCGAGCTTGAAGGCGTCGAAACGACGACCGGGCCGCTCGGACAGGGGCTCGCGACCTCAGTCGGCATGGCGATTGCCGAGCGACATTTGAACGCCATCTATGGCGACGATCTCGTCGATCACCGCACCTGGGTTATCGCAGGCGACGGTTGCCTGATGGAGGGCATCAACCACGAAGCCATTGGTTTGGCAGGACATCTTGGCCTCGGCCGCCTGACCGTGCTGTGGGACGACAACAAGATCACCATCGACGGATCGACCGACCTGTCGACGAGCGAGGATATCTGTCTCTTATACACATCTGACGCTGCCGACGAAGCTAGAAGTGTAG
>CAUUIU010000455.1:0-2626 GCA_963545025.1 uncultured Sphingopyxis sp.
CTCGATCGCGCTGCTGCAGGACGGCCATCTGGAACCCGCCGAACCCTGGGCATCCATGCCCAACACCGGCGCCTGGTAGGAGTCGCGCGATGCCGGGCCTGTTGATCAACATCGACGTGCCCGACCTCGCCGCTGCCGAGCGTTTCTATACCGCGGTGCTGGACCTGATCGTCGGGCGCCGCTTCGACGACGATATTGTCGAGCTGCTCGGCAGCGACATTCCCATCTATCTGATCCGCAAGCCCGCCGGGTCCGCCATCGGCCCCGAAGGCGGCGATTTCCGCCGCTACAACCGGCACTGGACGCCGGTGCACCCCGATTTCACCGTCGACGATCTGGACGTGGTGCTCGCCCGCGCAATTGGCGCCGGAGCAGTACAGGAAGGTGAGACCTTGAATCTCCCCTATGGCAGACAGGCGATGTTCGCCGACCCGTTCGGCAACGGTTTCTGCCTGATCGCGTTCAATGAACAGGGATATGATGCAATCGCAACCTGATCCGCCCCGGATCGGGAAGGCAATTAAGGCTTGCCGCGACCCGCTCCGTCTAGGATGCAGGAACAACCGCGGAGAATGAGGAGGAAATCATGGCTGCGCTTGATATCGTCCGCATTCCCGTCCTCAGCGACAATTATGTGTGGCTGGTCCACGAACCCGACAGCGGGGCGACGATGGTCGTCGATCCGGCGGTGGCGGAGCCCGTGCTAGCGGCGGCGGCGGAGCGCGGCTGGACGATCACCGACATCTGGAACACCCACTGGCATCCCGATCATACCGGAGGCAATGCCGCGATCAAGGAAGCGACCGGCTGCATCATCACCGGCCCCGCGGCCGAATATGCGCGCATCCCGACGCTCGACATACAGGTGAAGGGCGGCGACACCGTGCGCCTCGGCAATATGCAAGCCGAGGTCTGGGACGTTCCCGCCCATACCGCAGGCCATATCGCCTATCATTTCGCCGGTGACGCGGCGATCTTCGTCGGCGACACGATGTTCGCGATGGGCTGCGGCCGCCTGTTCGAGGGCACCGCCGAACAGATGTTCGCGAACATGCAGCGCCTCGCGACGTTGGATGATGCAACACGCGTCTATTGCGCGCACGAATATACGCTGTCGAACGCGCGCTTCGCGGTGACCGTCGAGCCGGACAATGACGCGCTCGCGTCGCGGCTCGCCGCGGTCGAATCGGCGCGTGCCGCGGGCGAAGCGACAGTGCCGACCAGCATCGGCGCAGAGCGCGCGACCAACCCCTTCCTGCGCGCCCCAAGCGCCGCCGAACTGGGCCGCATCCGCGCGCTGAAGGATGCCGCATGATGGCGCGGCTTCAGCACGCATTCATTCCGCATCTTTATGATGCGAACACGCAAGGAGCATATCAATGGCAAGGCTGAACCTGATGGGGGCCGCTATGCTGGCGACGGCGGTGCCGTTGCTCGCAAGCTGCGCGCCCGCGGGCTCCGGCGAAGCCGGGGCGGCCGCGCTGACGCCCAAGCAGGTCGAAACGCTCGACAAGCAGCTGACCGGCAAGGAAGCGGGCGAGCCGATCAAGTGCCTGCCCAGCTATCGCACAACTGAAACCATTCGGGTGTCAGATAGCATTTTGCTCTATCGCGCGAACCGAAATCTGGTTTACCGTAACGACCTGAAAGGCAGCTGTCCGGGGCTCGCCCGCGACAGTGACATCATGGTCGTCCGTCAGTTCGGATCATCGACGTGCAGCGGCGATTTCTTCCATCTGGTCGACCGGTCGAGCGGCATTCGCGGTCCGACGTGCGTGTTCGGCGAGTTCGTCCCCTATCGCAAACCGGCGGGGGACAAGGGCTGAGCCAAAGGTTCAGCCGCAGGCGGGGTCCGGTTTGCGCCGAGCTCTTCGGGTCGCCCCCCGCCTGCTATAGTTGATGAACCGCGACGATCAGCCGCGATAGAGCGCGCCGATCTTGTCCTCATAGACCTGTTTCAATATGTGGCGCCGGATCTTCATCGAGGGCGTCATCTGCTCATTCTCGATTGTGAAGGCTTCGTCGGCGAAGTCGAACTTGCGCACCTTTTCGATCACCGACAGCTGACCGTTCACCCGGTCGACCGCGGCACGGATCGCGGCCCGAAACTTCTCATGTTCGCGCAGGCGTTCCAAGTCCTTGGGCAGTCCCTCGGCCTCCGCCCATTCGGCCATCCATTCGGGATCGGGGACGAGCAGGCCGACGAGGTGCGGGCGCTTGTCGCCATAGACCATCGCCTGCAATATTTCGGGCTGAAGGGTCAGCATTCCCTCGACGCGCTGCGGCGAGACATTGTCGCCCTTGTCGTTGACGATCAGGTCCTTCTTGCGGTCGGTGATGACGATGCGGCCCTTGTCGTCGATATGGCCGATGTCGCCGGTGTGCAGCCACGGCGCGGCGTCGGGATCGGCGGGGTCGGCGACGAGCACGCGCTCGGTCTCCGCCTTGTTGCGCCAATAGCCCTTCATCACCAGTTCCCCGCGCACGAGGATTTCGCCGTCGTCGGCGATCTTCACCTCGGTGTTCATCAGCGGCGGGCCGACGGTGTCCATCTTGAGCCCCGCCGACGGCCGGTGATCAGCCTGTCTCTTATACACATCTCCGAGCCCACGAGACACTGAGCGAT
>CAUUIU010000456.1:0-2620 GCA_963545025.1 uncultured Sphingopyxis sp.
GATCGCTCAGTGTCTCGTGGGCTCGGAGATGTGTATAAGAGACAGGCATAGGGACAAGGTCGAGCTCGTCGTAAAAGGCGGTGACGTCCTGCGGGGTCAATTTATAGAAATCGAGAGCGGCACGAACACTGCGACCGCTTTCGTTCATGAAGGTGCCGGGTTTGAGCAGCAGGATGCGCTGCGATCCGATGCGACCCTCTTGGACCCATCCTTGAAATTTCTTCGCCGGAGACGGAAAGTCGTGGACATCGGCGATGACATCGGCGGCCATGAAGCCGACATTGTGACGGTGCATTGCATATTGGGGCCCGGGATTGCCGAGGCCGACCCAGAGCTGCATGCCATCCGCCTTTCGTGGAAGGCCCCTCCCGCCGGGGGAGGGGCCGCCCGAATATGATTAGGCTTCGTCGCCGCCTTCGGCAGCAGCTTCGCCGCTGTCGACCGTCGTGTCGCCTTCGCTCGACTTCATCGCCGAGGGGGCGACGATCGTGGCGATGGTGAAGTCGCGGTCGGTGATCGCGCTTTCGCTACCCTTGGGCAGGGTGACGTTGCTGATGTGGATCGAATCGCCGACATCGAATCCGGTGACATCGATCTGGATGTCGTCGGGCATCTTGTCCGCGTCGCAGACCAGCTCCAGCTCGTGGCGAACAATGTTCAGCACGCCGCCACGCTTCAGGCCGGGCGAGGCTTCTTCGTTGATGAACACCACGGGCACCGCGACCTGAACCTTCGAATCCTTCGAAATGCGCAGGAAGTCGGCGTGGATCGGACGATCCTTGACCGGGTGGAAAGCGACGTCCTTGGGCAGCGTACGGATCTGCTTGCCGCCGACGTCGATCATCACGACCGAGTTCATGAAGTGACCCGTCATCAGCTGCTTCATCAGCAGTTTTTCTTCGACGTGGATCATCAGGGGTTCTTCTTTGCCGCCATAGACAACGGCGGGGACGCGGCCCTCACGACGCAGTTCACGCGAGGCTCCCTTGCCTCCCCGTTCACGCGTCTCGGCCGACAGCACCAGCTGGTCGCTCATCATTTTTCTCCGAAACATTTTGCACAGTTCCGCCACGCCTCCAGGGATGACCATGGCCGGAAGCGGGGGCGCATAGCGAGGAAGCGGCGGAATTGCAAGCGCGGGCGGCGCTATTGCACGCGTGTCACCTTATAGCCCTGCGCTTCGAGGAGTGCGGGGACGCCGTCGGCGCCCACCAAATGGCCCGCGCCGACCGCCATCAGCACCGTGCCGGAGCGGTCCATGCGTTTTTTCGTCCAGAGCATCCAGCTGTGATTGCGGTCGGTGATGATCGCGCGCCGCGCCGCGGGCACGGCATCGACATCCTCGTTGATCACCTTTTCCAGCGCCGCGACGTCGCCGCGCGACCAGGCGGAGGTCAGCGCACCGACCTCTTTTGCCGCATCGCCCGCTCCCTCCGCCGCGCTGGTCAGCAGTGCGCGTTGCGTCGCAGGATCAAGCGTTTCGAACAGCATCAGCTGTGATCGCGCCGTCTCGAGACCACCGATCGGCTTGCCGTCAGCACGAAATCGCGCGGTCAAACGCGTTTCGACGCCATCGGACGGCGCGAGTTCGGCATTTTGCGCGACGCGCTGGCCCATCATCACCATCACCGCCCAGTCGTCGAGTGCATCGCCCCCGAAATCGCCGCCGCTCGCTTCCAGCGCGCGATAGCCGGCGAGCGCCGCTGGCGGCAGCCGTTCCGCCATCGGCAGCGGTACGGTGCGCGGCGCCAGCGCCTGAAAGATCGCACCGGCATTCGCCAGCTCGTCGGGCGCTAACTCCATCACCAGCTCGTCGGCCGCTCCGATTGCATCGGCGACCTTTCCATTCTCCCAGTCAGTCCCCGTTGGCAGCGCGTGCATCGCGCCAAGCATATAGATTTTTGTATCGTCGTCGGCGACGAGCCACATTGCCGGCCGCGCCTTTATTTCGGGCTCGGCGGTCCCGCATGCCGCCAGCAGGAACGGCAAAAGGGCCGCCGCGATGCGGCGACCCAAATGCGTGAAAGGGCGGCTATCCGACTTCAATATTTGACCCGCTTGGCGACAAGTCCGCGGGCTTTCAGATAATCCTGCACGCTCCTCTCACCCGCCAGATGGCCCGCGCCGATCGCGACGAACACTGTTCCCGGCTGATCCATCCGCGTCTTGATCGTATCGGCCCAGCGCGCGTTGCGGTCCCACAGCAATATCTTCGCCAGTTCGGGCGTCTCCGTCATGCTCTCGTTCATCGTCACGGCCAGCGCGTCGGGATCGCCCTTGGCCCACTGTACGACCATCTTGTCGAGCTGCGGTCCCAGCTTGTCGAGATCCCTCACCACCGAATTGAGAAAGCCCACCTGCGATTTTTCGGGCAGACCGTCGAAATAGCCGAACTGCTGCTCGACGGTTTCGAAACCGCCGATCGGTTTGCCGGCCGTCTTCGCCATCGTTGTCAGCAGCTTTTCAGCGCCCTGCTCGGGATCATAGCCCAGTTTCGTCAGCGGCAGGACGGACAGCGTCATCGCCGGGAACCAGGGTTCGAACATGTCGAACTGCGCGGCGGGGAGCCCGACGCTCTCCATCGCGGCCTGATAGGCTTTCAGCTCTTCCGGCGTGAGCC
>CAUUIU010000457.1:0-2619 GCA_963545025.1 uncultured Sphingopyxis sp.
AGATCGCTCAGTGTCTCGTGGGCTCGGAGATGTGTATAAGAGACAGGGGCGTGGGGCTCAGCCGCATGGGACCGGGCCATACCCGCTCTCGATTGCCGCCATCCCTTGGCCGAGGCCAGGCCTCCTTCAATCAACCCGTGAAGGGTCCCCACGCTTCGCTCGGGCCGCGGCTGCGCGCGCGGTGATTGCGGCCTGTCCCCGTCCGGCGGGGCGCCTGTCGAGCGGGAATGGCCCGCTCCCAAGGACAGGAGTTGATCCCATGCCGCTTTCCACCGCCCAATCGCTTGGCTGGAGCCTCGCCCGGACCATGATGACCGTGATCATCCTCATCGAGACCAGCGCCGGATATTCGGTCATGCCGCTCGATGAGTTCGACGGCGACCCCGAAACGATCGTCAGCGAATATGACCCGTTCAATCGCTAAGCCTCTGGAATTGGTTCCAGATTGGAGCCGGTTCGGGTTCTCCCCCGAGCCGGCTTCTGCTATGTTTTTCATACAGGTTGCGCTGTGGTGGTGGCGGGCGCGTCCGACAGGAGGACGTTCATGACCCTGATGCTGATCCTGGGAGCGGTTGCCGCATTTTATGGTCTGCTGCTGCTCTTTCGCTGCGCGACCTACGCACTGCCAGTCTTTGCCGGGCTTGGTCTGGCCTTCGCGCTTCGGGACCAGGGTTTCGGCTGGACGGTCATTTTGGCGGCGGGATTGCTGGCGGGTGTCTCCGTCCATACGCTCGGCCGGCACCTGGCGCGCGGCTCGGCTCCGCTCGCCGTCAGGCTTGGCGTCATCCTGATGTTCGTGGGCGCCGCCGCTGCTGCTGGCTTCCAGGCTGGTGACGCGCTCGCGATGCTTGCCGACGTCGATCTTTGGACGCAGCGCGGCATGTCCATCCTGACCGCCGTCGTCACCGGCTATGCCGGTTGGCGTGATCTCCTGTCGCCGGGGGGTGGGATCGAGCGACCTGCGCTGCACAACTAGGCGTTCGCCCGCCTCTCATCCTTCTTTGCTTCCCGGCCGACCGGCAACGCAACCGTCCGCCGAGCCGCACCATCGCGGCCTCTCGACATGCGCCATCTGTCAGCGCGCCGCTTCGCTGGCCCGGCTTGGTGCAACCGCGCCGTTCAACTTTCTTCCCCTGGCGTGCCGCCATTCCTCGCGAAACAAGAAAGACGAACGGCGCGGTCCTCCGCTGCGCTGCGGGCCTGCGGCTGCACCGCCGGTCCCCCGCTGACGACCGATGCGCATCGAGGCCGCGATGGTGCGGCCCGAGCCAAGAAAGGAATGCGACATGGCCAAGATCGGCACGTTCAAGAAAGTCTCCGGAGAATTTCGGGGTCAAATCACCACCCTCTCGGTGCAGGCGAAATCGGTTCGCATCGCACCCGAAAAAGACCCGAGCGGCAATGCTCCTAGCCACCGTGTTTTCGTTGGAGACGTCGAAGTCGGCGCAGCCTGGGAAAAGCAGACGCAGGACAAGCGCCCCTATCTTTCGGTCAAGCTCGATGATCCGAGCTTCACCGCCCCGATCTTCGCGCAGCTGTTCGCGGGCGAAGGTGATGAGCACGACCTGGTCTGGAGCCGCCAGACCCGCCGCGGCGACTGAGCCGCAGGGACCCGCCCGGCAGCGCCGGGCGGGATACCCATTACTGGGGATGGATATCCCCGCCTCTTGGAATTGGCGCATGCCCGCATATCGCCAACTCTTCGGTCTCCCCGGAGGCTGTTATGGCGATCGAGACGACGGCAAAAAGCGAAGGGCCCCTGCGCCTCGACTTTCCCGGCTACGCCCAGGAGTTTCTGCGCCGCAGTCCGGACTATCGCCGTGACTATCGAAGCGTGATGTCGGATCGCAAGGCCGATCCGGCGTCGCAGGAGGGCATGGCCCGGCGATGGGGCCTCTGCTTTCCCGATCGATCCGCGCGTTTCCGCGCTCGACGCGCCAGCCTTCTGGGACGCGGCGGTTTGCCCCTATATCGTGATCCTCGACGCTGCACCGCCGACTTTTGCCGCTGACCTGCGCCTCGATCCGGCTCGCTGGACGCATCGCCTTTGCTCTCGGATCGCGCTTGACGGCGGTCATTATATATTGGGCGAAAACCGCATCGTGCACCGGATCTGGCTGCGCTGCGATCCAGCTCACGGTGCGCTTGCTGCGCTGATTCCGTGCGATGGCATGGCCGAGACGCGCCTACAGGCGGTAGCGGATCTGGAACGATGGCTCCGCGGCATATCGTCGGCGTCGGCCGTGTCTCGGCCGACATCCTATCAGGCACAGCGGCTCGATCTGCTTCTGTCGATTCTCGATCTTCGCGGCGAACGGGACGTGACCAGCCATGAGGTCGCCCGCCGGCTCATCTATCCGCGCCGGGAGGTCGGCCGCGGAGCGGCGTGGAAAGCCTCTCCCGAGCGGCGCCGGACCCAGCGGCTGATCCGCGAAGCCGAGGCGCTGGCGTCGGGCGGTTACCGCGCGCTCCTGGCAGGCCGGGCGGGGCGACAAAAATAGCGCCGCAATTCAGCCGCTCCCCCGCGCGCGCGCTTTCGCGCCACCACGCGACATCGCCCGCCGGCCCGCGCTTTCCGGTCCGGCCGCTGGAAGGAGCCCCCCATGACCTGTCTCTTAT
>CAUUIU010000458.1:0-2611 GCA_963545025.1 uncultured Sphingopyxis sp.
GATCGCTCAGTGTCTCGTGGGCTCGGAGATGTGTATAAGAGACAGCGCCCATGCCGACCAGGTTCGAGCGGTGGATACGTTCGAAGCTTTCGACGATCACGGCGCGGACGCCGAGCAAATTGGTGCCCTTTGCCGCCCAGTCGCGCGACGAGCCGGTGCCATATTCCTTGCCGGCGATGACGACGAGCGGGGTGCCGTCGGCCTTGTGGCGCATCGCGGCGTCGTAGATCGGCATGACTTCGGCGCCGTAGCGCGACATGCCGCCTTCGATGCCGGGGACCATTTCGTTTTTGATGCGGATGTTGGCGAAGGTGCCGCGCATCATGACGTCGTGGTGGCCGCGGCGGGCGCCGTAGCTGTTGAAGTCGGCCTTGCTAACCTGATGTTCCATAAGCCATTTTCCGGCCGGCGAGTCCGCCTTGATGCTGCCCGCGGGCGAGATGTGGTCGGTCGTGATGCTGTCACCAAGGATCGCGAGCGGCTTTGCGTCGATGATGTCCTTCACCGGCGCCGGGGTCATCGTCATGCCCTCGAAATACGGCGGGTTCGCCACGTACGTCGAGCCGGCGCGCCACTGATAGGTGTCCGAACCTTCGACCTCGATCTTCTGCCAATGCTCGTCGCCCTTGTAGACGTGAGCATAGCGCGCGACGAACATGTCGCGGTCGACCGCACCCGCCACCGCATCGGCAACTTCGAGATTGGTCGGCCAGATGTCGGCGAGGAACACGTCGTTACCCGACTGGTCCTGCCCGATCGGCGTGGTGGTGAAATCCTCGATCACCGTGCCCTTCAGCGCGTAAGCGACGACGAGCGGCGGCGAGGCGAGGAAGTTCGCGCGCACGTCGGGCGACACGCGGCCTTCGAAGTTGCGGTTGCCCGAGATCACGGCCGCGGCGACGAGGCCATGCTCGTTGATCGCCTTCGAAATCGGCTCGGCGAGCGGACCCGAATTGCCGATACAGGTCGTGCAGCCGTAACCGACGAGGTTGAAGCCGACATTGTCGAGATGCTTCTGCAAGCCTGCCTTGACCAGATAGTCGGTGACCACCTGCGATCCCGGGGCGAGCGAGGTCTTGACCCACGGCTTGGGCTTCAGCCCCAGCGCATCGGCTTTCTTCGCAACCAGACCCGCGGCGACGAGCACCCCGGGGTTCGAGGTGTTGGTGCAGCTGGTGATCGCGGCGATGGTGACGTCGCCGTCGCCGATGTCGAAATCCTCGCCCTCGACCGGAACGCGCGTCTGCGCCTTTTTATAGGTGTTGACCATGTCGGCGTTGAACACATCATCGACGTCGGGAAGCGAGACGCGGTCCTGCGGACGCTTCGGCCCCGCGAGCGACGGCACGACGGTGCCGAGGTCGAGTTCGAGCGTGTCGGTGAAAATCGGGTCCGCGGCGCCCTCGACGATCCACAGCCCCTGCGCCTTGGCATAAGCTTCGACCAGCGCGATATTCTCGTCGCTGCGGCCGGTCAGGCGCATATAGTCGAGCGTCTTGTCGTCGACGCCGAAGAAACCGCAGGTCGCGCCATATTCGGGCGCCATGTTGGCGAGCGTCGCGCGGTCGGCGAGCGACAGCGAGGCGAGGCCGGGGCCGAAATATTCGACGAAGCGGCCGACGACGCCCTTGGCGCGCAGCATCTGCGTCGCGGTGAGCACGAGGTCGGTCGCGGTGACGCCTTCCTTCAGCTTGCCGGTGAATTTGAACCCGACGACTTCGGGGATCAGCATCGACACGGGCTGGCCGAGCATCGCGGCCTCGGCCTCGATCCCGCCGACGCCCCAGCCGAGCACGCCGAGCCCGTTGATCATCGTCGTGTGGCTGTCGGTGCCGACGCAGGTGTCGGGATAGGCGACGGTTTCACCCGCGCCATCCTCGCTCGACCACACCGCCTGCGCGATATGCTCCAGATTGACCTGGTGGCAGATGCCGGTGCCCGGGGGCACCGCCTTGAAATTGTCGAGGCTCTTCGATCCCCATTTCAGAAAGTCATAGCGTTCGCCGTTGCGATAATATTCGATTTCGACATTCTGCTCGAACGCCTTGGGATGACCGAATTCGTCGACCATGACCGAGTGGTCGATGACGAGGTGGACGGGGACGAGCGGGTTGATCTTGGTCGTGTCGCCGCCGAGCGTTGCGATCGCATCGCGCATCGCGGCGAGGTCGACGACGCAAGGCACGCCGGTGAAATCCTGAAGCAGCACGCGCGCGGGGCGATACTGGATTTCCTGGTTCGAATGCGGGTCCTTTTGCCAGTCGACCAGCGCCTTCACATCGTCGGTGGAGACGGTGAAACCGCCATCCTCGAAACGCAGCAGATTTTCGAGCAGCACCTTCATCGAGAAGGGCAGGCGCGACACGTCGCCCAGCTTCGCCGCGGCCTTGTCGAGCGAATAATAAGCGTAATTCTTGCCGCCGACGCTCAGCGTCGAACGGGTGCCCAGCGTGTCGTTGCCCGTGGTCGTCATAGGATTGCAGTCCCCATGTTGGCGCGGCGGGGAAATGACAGCCGATGCCCGTTCGGGAGAGCGGGGCAAGCGGAGTCGCACGCGCAGGTTTATGTCTGTCTCTTATACACATCTCCGAGCCCACGAGACACTGAGCGA
>CAUUIU010000459.1:0-2588 GCA_963545025.1 uncultured Sphingopyxis sp.
GATCGCTCAGTGTCTCGTGGGCTCGGAGATGTGTATAAGAGACAGGTCACTCCCGCCGCGAACTGCCCGACCATCGCAGGCCCCGACCAGCTGTCGAACCTCGGCACCATCACGGGCCCCGGCGGCGAGTGGCGTAACTGCGGCTTCCCGACGCGCTTTACCGCGACGACTGCCATTCCGAAGGTTGCGGGCGTCCTCTACTCGCTGCCCGGCCGCGTTGACGTCGGCACCGACCAGGGCGCGGCGACGACCAACAATGTCGTCACGCTGACGATCGATCCGGGCGTCACCGTCTTCGGCGCGACCGGCGTTTCCTTCCTCGCCGTCAACCGCGGCAACCGCATCGACGCGGTCGGCACCCCGACCCAGCCGATCATCTTCACCGGTCGCGGCAACGTCGTCGGCTCGGCGAACGACCAGACCTCGCAGCTGTGGGGCGGTATCGTCCTGCTCGGCCGCGCGCCGATCACCGACTGCCTTGCACCGGGCGCTACGCCGGGCACTGCGGCCTGCGAACGCGATACCGAAGGCACGTCGAACGCGCTCTATGGCGGCGCACAGGTCGCCGATAACTCGGGCCGCCTGTCCTACGTCCAGATCCGCTATTCGGGCTTCATCCTGTCGGCCGCGAGCGAGCTTCAGGGTCTGACGCCGTCGGGCACCGGCTCGGGCACCCAGATCGACCATATCCAGATCCACAACAGCTCGGACGACGGCATCGAAGTGTTCGGCGGCCGCGTGAACATGAAGCATCTGGTCGTGACCGGCGCCGAAGATGACGGCCTCGACACGGACGTCGGTTACAAGGGCAACATCCAGTATGTCATCGGCGTGCAGCGTGAAGGCGGCGCGGTCGGCGACTCGATGATGGAAATCGACTCGAACGGCAACGAAGACACGACGCCGCGCCAGAATGTGAACCTGTCGAACTTCACCTATGTCCATCGCAACAATGCGGCGGGTAACGGCGTGTCGATCCTGGTTCGCGGCGGCGCCGACTATACGTTCGCCAACGGTCTGATCATCGCTCCGGGCTTCCGCTGCCTCGGCTTCAACAGCGCGACGACGATCAACCCGACCAACGGCGCGCTCGACGAAGCCGGTCCGCCGCGCTTCTTCTCGGTCTCGATGCAGTGCAACAGCACCCCGTTCCGCGGCACCAGCGGCGTCACCGACGCGCAGGTCCAGGCGATCTTTGAAGGCGGCACGAATAACACCGTGGCCTACACGCCGACGCTGACCAACCTTTTCGTCAACGGTGCGACCGAAACGGCGCGCCCGGCGTTCGATGCGAAGACGCTCAACGCCTTCTTCGACACCACCGCCTATGTCGGCGCCGTCCGCGACGCCAACGACACCTGGTATCAGGGTTGGACCTGCAACTCGTCGACCGCGAACTTCGGTACGGCGAGCCGCGCCTGCAGCGCCATCCCGACGACCTGATCGCTCGCGATCCAATTTGGGGAGCGGGCACGCCGATCGGGCTGGCCCGCTCCCTTCCTGCATAATACTTGGGGACATTCCATCATGACCAAGCGGCCGATCTTCGCCAGCCTGCTCCTCCTCAGCTCTGCTCTCGGTTCGCCTGCCGCGCTGGCGCAGGACGCGGGCACCCCGGCCCCCGACGCGCCGCCGGTCCCGACCGAAGCGCCTGCCGATGAACCCGCCGCCGACGACGCCGCGGCGCAGGACGAGGAAGGCGATGTGTCGATCCCCGGCGGCGCCGATCAGGAAATCGTCGTCACCGGCCGCTTCACCCCCAACATCGTCCGCGCGACGCCCGAGGTTGTCTCGGTGCTGTCTTCGGCTGATATCGCCCGCACCGGCGAAGGCGACATCTCGGGCTCGCTCCAGCGCGTCACCGGCCTGTCGGTCGTCGGCGGCGGCTTCGTTTATGTTCGCGGCCTCGGCGACCGTTATTCGCTCGCGCTGCTCAACGGTTCGCCGCTGCCGAGCCCCGAGCCGCTGAAGCGCGTCGTCCCGCTCGACATCTTCCCGTCCAACGTCATCGATTCGACGCTGGTCCAGAAAAGCTATTCGGTGAACTTCCCCGGCGAATTCGGCGGCGGCGTGATTAACCTCACGACCAAGTCGACCCCGCGCGAGCCCTTCCTGACTTTCAGCGGCGGCATCGGCTGGGACAGCGAAACGACGAACGAGCTTGGCTATACCTATTATGGCAGCGACACCGACTGGACGGGCTTCGACGACGGCACGCGCGACGTTCCGCCGCTGCTGAAGGCGGCCTTTGCCAGCGGCAAGCCGATCCTCGAGGGCGCCGATTTCAGCCAGGACGACCTCAAAGCGATCCAGATGGAGCTGGTCAACGCCGAAACCACGCTGCTGCAACAGAACAACCATATCCCGGTCAACTGGTCGGCGGGCATCACCGGCGGCACGACGATCCCGTTCGCCGACGGCGAACTGGGCATCATCGCGACCGCGGGCATCAGCAACAAGTGGCGCACGCGCGACACGCTGCAGCAGACCTCGCTCAACCAGGATCTGTCGGGCGACCCGCAGACGAGCTACAACCGCGTCATCACCGACAATCGCATCGTCGTGAACGGCCTGCTCGGCCTTGGTCT
>CAUUIU010000460.1:0-2584 GCA_963545025.1 uncultured Sphingopyxis sp.
GTCAAGGATGTGGACAAGATCGCCGCTTTCCTTAAAGCCGCCGGTCGATGACCGATTTACCCAACAGCCTCCGCACTGGCCCCGACGCGCGTGGCCATTTCGGCCAGTTCGGCGGCCGCTATGTCGCCGAAACGCTGATGCCGCTGATCCTCGACCTCGAGCGCCATTATCGCGCGGCGCAGGCCGATCCGGCGTTCAAGGCCGAGTTCGACTATTTGCTCAAACATTATGTCGGTCGCCCGAGCCCGCTGTGGTTCGCCGAGCGGCTGACCGAACATCTCGGTGGCGCCAAAATCTATCTCAAGCGCGAGGATCTCAACCACACCGGCGCGCACAAGATCAACAACTGCATCGGCCAGATCCTTCTCGCCAAGCGGATGGGCAAGACCAAGATCATCGCGGAGACCGGCGCAGGCCAGCACGGCGTCGCGACCGCGACCGTCGCCGCGCTCTTCGGCCTGCCCTGCACGATCTTCATGGGCGCGGTCGACGTCGCGCGGCAACAGCCCAATGTGTTCCGCATGAAACTTCTCGGCGCCGAAGTCGTCGCGGTGGACTCGGGCGCCAAGACGCTGAAGGACGCGATGAACGAGGCGCTGCGCCATTGGGTCGCGAACGTCCACGACACCTTCTATATCATCGGCACCGTCGCCGGCCCGCACCCCTATCCCGAACTCGTGCGCGACTTCCAGTCGGTCATTGGTGACGAAGCGCGCGCGCAGATCCTCGAAGCCGAAGGCCGGCTTCCCGACATGCTGATCGCTCCCGTCGGCGGCGGATCGAACGCGATCGGCCTGTTCCACCCCTTCCTCGACGACGAAGGCGTCGAGATCGTCGGCGTCGAAGCCGCGGGCGAAGGCCTCGACGGCAAGCACGCCGCTAGCCTCGCGGGCGGACGCCCCGGCATCCTCCACGGCAACAAGACCTATCTGCTCCAGGACGAGGACGGCCAGATAACCGAGGCGCACAGCATCTCGGCGGGCCTCGACTATCCGGGCATTGGTCCCGAGCATAGCTGGCTCCACGAAATCGGCCGCGTCCGCTACGAACCCGTCACCGACGACGAAGCGCTGGCGAGTTTCCAGAAGCTGACCAAGCTCGAAGGCATCATCCCAGCGCTCGAAAGCGCCCACGCTATCGCCGCCGCCGAACGCATTGCGCCGACGCTGGGCAAGGACAAGATCATCATCGTCAATTGCTCGGGCCGCGGCGACAAAGATATCTTCACCGTCGCCGATGCGTTGGGAGTGGAGCTGTGACCCGCTTCGCTCCTGCCTTCGCCAAACCGCACCCCGCGCTCGTCGCCTTCATCACCGCGGGCGACGGCGACACCGCCGCGAACCTCGACGCCCTCGTCGCGGGCGGCGCCGATGTGATCGAGCTTGGTATGCCCTTTACCGATCCGATGGCCGACGGCCCCGCGATCCAGGCCGCAAATCTGCGCAGCCTCGCCAAGGGCACGACGACCGCCGATATCTTCGCGATCGCAGCCGCCTTTCGCGCGCGCCATCCCGACACGCCGCTCGTGCTGATGGGCTATGCCAACCCGATGACGATCCGCGGGGGCGACTGGTTCGCTGCCGAATGCGCAAAGGCCGGCGTCGACGGCATCATCTGCGTCGATATCCCGTCGGAGGAAGACCCCGAACTCGGCCCTGCGCTTCGCGCCGTCGGCGTCGATCTGATCCGTCTTGCGACCCCGACCACCGACGCAGCGCGCCTGCCTGACGTGTTGAACGGCGCGGGCGGTTTCCTCTATTATGTCTCGGTCGCCGGCATCACCGGCCAGCAACAGGCCGCACAGGCGAGCATCGACGAAGCCGTCGCGCGCCTCAAGGCCGCGACCGACCTTCCCGTCGCGGTCGGCTTCGGCGTCCGCACTCCGGCGCAGGCGGCCGAAATTGCCAAGGTGGCCGACGGCGTAGTCGTCGGATCGGCCTTTATCGACATCATTGCCGAGCATGGCGACGCCGCGGCGCCCCATGTCGAGGCTTTCACCCGTACCCTCGCCGATGCTATCCACGGCGCAAAGGAGATCGCCGCATGAGCTGGCTCGACCGCGTTCGCAACGCCCTTCCCTTCACCGCCAAGCGCGATACCGCCGACAATCTCTGGCACAAATGCCGCCAGTGCCAGCAGATGGTGTTCGTCAAGGAATGGGAAGACAATCTCAACGTCTGCCCGCGCTGTGACCATCACGACCGCATCGGCGCGACCGAGCGTTTTGCGCAGCTGTTCGACGGCGGCCTTCACGAACTGATCGCCGCGCCTGCCGCGCCCGAAGATCCGCTGAAGTTCCGCGACACCAAGAAATATGTCGACCGCATCAAGGCGGCGCGCGCGCAGACCGGCGACCGTGACGCGTACCAGAACGGCTTCGGCCGCATCGGCGGCCACCCTGTTGTCATCGGCGTTCAGGACTTCGCCTTCATGGGCGGCTCGATGGGGGTCGCGGTCGGCGAAGCCTTTGTCGCGGGTGTCGAGGACGCGATCCGCCGCGGCTGTCCCTATGTCGCAATCACCGCCGCGGGCGGCGCGCGCATGCAGGAAGGCACGCTGTCGCTGATGCAGATGCCGCGCGCCA
>CAUUIU010000461.1:0-2568 GCA_963545025.1 uncultured Sphingopyxis sp.
GATCGCTCAGTGTCTCGTGGGCTCGGAGATGTGTATAAGAGACAGACCCCCGCCGCCATAGCCGAAGGGCATCGCGGGATTGCCCTCGCCGTCGATTTCGCCGCGGTCGAACTGCGCGCGCTTCGTCTTGTCCGACAGGATGTCATAGGCCTTGGTGACGTCGGAGAATTTCTCCGACGCCTTCGGATTGTCCTTGTTCTTGTCGGGATGCAATTCCTTGGCGAGTTTGCGGTATGCGGATTTGATTTCCGCTTCGCTCGCGCCGCGCGCCACGCCAAGGGTCGAATAGGGATCTGCCATCTGCTTCCTGTAGCCCGATAAGTGTCTGGCCGTGAAGGCCCGATTAGCCGGCGATGTGGGATTGTGAAACGAGCGGGTCAAGTTCCGCATATGCCGCTCGACCACGCGCGGCACCCGCATTATGACCGCGCGCATGAGCGACGATCCCTTTGCGCTGTTCGACAGCTGGTTCACCGAAGCGCGTGCAAGCGAGCCCAACGACGCCAACGCGATGGCGCTGGCCACCGCGACCCCCGACGGCCATCCGTCGCTCCGCATGGTGTTGCTGAAGGGCCATGGACCCGCCGGCTTCGTCTTCTACACCAACCTCGACAGCCGCAAGGGCGGCGAACTTGCGGCCAATGCGCGTGTTGCGCTGCTCTTTCACTGGAAATCGCTGCGCCGCCAGATCCGTATCGAAGGGCCGGTAACGCCGGTCGACGACGCCACCGCCGACGCCTATTTCGCGACCCGCAGCCGCGACAGCCAGCTCGGCGCCTGGGCGAGCGACCAGTCGCGTCCCCTCGACAGCCGCGAGACCTTCGAGGCACGCTTTGCCGATATGCAGGCGCGGTTCGAGGGGCAGGACGTGTCCCGCCCGCCGCGATGGTCGGGCTGGCGCGTCACGCCCTCGGCAATCGAGTTCTGGCAGGACCGCGCGCACCGTTTGCACGAGCGTAACCTTTATGTCCGAAACGGCGAAGGCTGGACGAAAGGACTTCTGTATCCATGAGTGCGCTCCGTTCGCTTCCGATCACCCGCGTCGACGCCTTTGCCGACCGGGCCTTCACCGGCAATCCTGCGGCGGTGATGCCGCTCGAGGAGTGGCTGAGCGACAGTCTGCTGCAAGCGATCGCCGCCGAAAATAACCTCGCCGAGACAGCCTTCCTGGTCCCCGACGAGAGCGGCGAGGCCGATTATGAGCTTCGCTGGTTCACCCCGACGGTCGAGGTCGCGCTGTGCGGCCACGCGACGCTCGCCAGCGGCCATGTCCTGCTGACCGCCGCGCAATGGCGCAACGAGATGCGCTTTCGCACGCGCAAGGCGGGCATCTTGCAGGTGTCGCGCGACGGCGACGATGACGGCTACCGGATGATCCTGCCCGCCTATCGCGCCACGGCGAAGCCGATGCCCGAGGCGAAGGCCGCGCTCGGCGGCGACCCGGTCGAGGCGCTGTGGCATGAAGGCGGCTATACGATCGTCGCCTATCATGACGCGGAAAGCGTGCGCGCGCTGTCGCCCGACTTCGCGGCACTGCGCGGCGGCGGCGACGTGCTTTACATCGCGACCGCCCCGGGCGCCGGCGACCCCTCGGGGGCCGACGTGGTCAGCCGCGCCTTCGCGCCCGGCGCCGGCATCGACGAGGATCCGGTGACGGGATCGGCGCACAGCGTGCTAACCCCCTATTGGACGACGCGCCTCGGCCGCGATCATTTCGCCGCCTATCAGGCAAGCGCGCGCGGCGGCCATGTCGGGTGCCGCCTGATCGACGAGGATCAGGTCGAACTGACCGGCCGCTGCGTCACGACGCTGGTGGGTGAATTTTTGCTATAAGGCGGCGGTCAGATCGGCGAGATGCCGGCGGAGCGCCGGGAACTGGTCGTCCTTGGTCACCCCCAGCCGCACGATCGTCACCCGCTGCGACGGCGAAACGATGATATATTGCCCCTGATGGCCGATGCAGGCGAACAGGTCGTTAGGGCCGCGGTCGGGCCATAGCGCCGGCTGCGCGCCCGCAGGGCGCCGCCGGTTGAGCCAGATATGGCCGCCATAGCCCGCGTCATTCTTCGACGGCGTCAGCATGAAGCGCATCCAGGTTTCGGGAAGCAGCCGCTGGCCGTTCACCACGCCGTGATTGCGAAGAAATTCGCCGAACCTGGCATAATCGCGCGCGGTCGCGTGCATGATCGACCCGCCGATCATCGTGCCGTGCGCGTCATATTCGGGGGTCAGGCTGGTCATGCCGAGCGGTTCGACGAGCCGGCCGTCGATGAAGGCGCGCATCGCGTCGCGCCGCGCGTCGGGGTTCTGCGACGGGGTCAGCGTGTCGGCGAGGATATCGGCCAGAATGACGCTGGTCGCCGAGCTGTAGTTGAAGATTTCGCCCGGCTGCGCCGCCGCGGGCTTGGCCTCGGCAAAGGCCGCCATATCGCCCGCTCCGCCGCCGAACAGCATGTTGACGGTATCGCCCTCCCACACCGGATCGCCATTTTCGACATGTTCGAGCCCCGAGGACATATGGAGCTGTCTCTTATACACATCTCCGAGCCCACGAGACACTGAGCGATC
>CAUUIU010000462.1:0-2565 GCA_963545025.1 uncultured Sphingopyxis sp.
CGAGAAGCTGTCCCCCGTGATGGCGGAGGCGAAGAAGGCCGCGTTTGCGTCGCATAGGAGCTAGATGTCCGAGCCCGACGCGTAAGTCAAATGAGAGGGCATCAGAGCAATCCCATCGCCCGCATGCTGCGGTAATCGGAACCCCCGATGATGATATGGTCGTGTAGTGCGATGCCAAGCCTCGCTGCGGCTTCGGCGATGTCGCGGGTGATGACGATATCCTGACGGCTCGGTTCGGGATTGCCACTCGGGTGGTTGTGGACGAGGATGATCGCCGAGGCGCCAAGTTCGAGGGCGCGTTTGACGACTTCACGGACATATATTGCCGACTGGTCGATCGATCCTTCGCTCGCCAGCTCGTCGCGGATGAGCATGTTGCGCGAATTGAGATAGAGGACGCGCACGCGCTCGACATCGATGGGACCCATATCGGCGCGCAGCCAGTCGAGCAGCGCGTCCCAGCTGGCGAGTAGCGGCTTTTCGCGAAACTCCCCCTTGAGCATCCGCAGGCTCGCGGCTTGGACGATCTTCAGCGCCGCGATTGCGCCGTCGCCGAGGCCGTCGACGCGGCGTAGCGATTCGGGATCGGCGCTGACCAACTGTGCAAGCGACCCGAATTCCTGCAGCAGCGCCTTGGCCAGCGGTTTGGTATCGCGGCGTGGAATGGCGAGTGCGAGCAGATATTCGACCAGCTCATAGTCAGCGAGCGCATCGCCGCCCGCGTCGAGCAGGCGGCCGCGCAGCCGCGCGCGATGCCCCGAATGATCGGCTTCCCCCATGATGTTTCGAATAACCGCCTTGTGGGGCGCACTCAACGCCCATAAGGTTTCGCGCCTATGGCAACGTCCTGTTTCCTGCAGCCAATTGCGCCGTTTCGGCGTTATCTCGCAGAAACGGGCGGACCCTTCGGGGCGCGCGACGACAAAAAGAAAGCGCCATGATGGAGGTAGTCGACAGCGAAGGGCCGGCATCGCGACCGAAGTTCCGGACCTTGCTGTTCAAGAAGCGCTGGATGACCGCCGCCGCCGTCATCGTCGTGGTCGGCGGGGTTTGGTTGTTGCGCGAGCCGATCGCCAACGAATTCATCAGCGGCGAGCTCGGCAGCCGCGGCGTTCCGGCGAGCTATCAGATCGACGCAATCGGCTTTCGCAGCGAGCGGTTGTCGAATGTCGTCATCGGCGATCCTGCGAACCCCGACCTGACAGCGAAGCGCGTCGAGATCTTCCTCGGCTATGGCTGGTCGGGGCCTTATGTCACCGCGATCCATGCCGACGGCGCGCGGCTTTACGGGCGGTTCGTCGACGGACGCCTGTCGCTGGGTTCGCTCGACAAGTTTCGCGATCCGGCGAGCACCGACCCCTTCGCCTTGCCTGACATATCGGTGGCGCTGAACGATGCGCGGGCACGGGTCGAAACGCCGTGGGGCAATATTGGAGCAGCGCTGAACGGCCGCGGCAATCTGCGCACCGATTTCACCGGCAAGGTGGGGCTCGTCGCGCCGCGCATCGCCGCTGCAGGATGCGAGGGGCGCGATTTCACCTTCTACGGGACGCTGCTGGTGCGCGATGTACGCCCGCAACTCGTCGGTCCGTTGCGCGGCGCGGGGCTGCGCTGCGCCGGTATGAGCGCCGCATCGCCCCAGATCGCCCTCGACCTGTCACTGTCCGAGGACATGCAAAGCTGGAAGGGCGAGGCCGATGCCAGCATTGCCGCGCTGGTCGCGGGCCCGGTCCAGGCCGACCGGCTGGGTGTTCTGGCGCATTTCGAGGGCAATGCAGCGAGGACCAATATCGACGTCGATGCCGAGATGGCACGGCTGCGCGGCGAAGATTTCGCTGCAGAGACGGTGACTGTCGAAGCGAAGGGCGTCGTCGGCGATAAGGCGCCGACGCTGAACGGACGACTGAGCTTTGCGCGCGCAAGCGCAAGTGAGGCGGTGCGACGCTCGATCGCCGGAGCCGGCAGGCGGCTGGAGGGTACGCCTGTGGGGCCGTTGGCGAGCAAGGCTGGCGCGGCGCTGGCGCGGATGCTGGCAAGTGTTGGCGGCGGCGCCGAATTTGCCTTGGTCGGGGAAGGCGCGGCGTCGCGCTTCGACCTGATTGCGCCGCAGTTCTCCGGCGCGAACGGCGCGCGCTTTACCGGCGACGCCGACAGCCGCATTTCCTATCTGCTCGGCGCGCCGCAACCCGCGATCATTGCCGACGGGCGCTGGAGTTTTGGTGGCGGTGACCT
Source organism: uncultured Sphingopyxis sp. (assembly GCA_963545025.1). Lineage (GTDB taxonomy): Bacteria > Pseudomonadota > Alphaproteobacteria > Sphingomonadales > Sphingomonadaceae > Sphingopyxis. Next base: position 2,233 of record CAUUIU010000462.1, read on the forward strand.
TCCGGCGGGGACGATCGACCTGGAACGGCGCGCTGACGGAACGGTCTCTGGTTTGGCAAGCCTTTCGCCTTATAGCGCCGGGAACTCGCGGCTGGCGCTGACGCCGGTGCGCTTTTCGGGCGTGCCGAACGGGCTGCTGCGCTTTGCCACTGTCGCCGAGCTGTCGGGACCGCTTGCGGGAGGACGCGTGGAAGGGCTGCGCGTTCCGATCGCCGGTACGCTGGCGCCGACAGGCGATTTTGCGCTCAATGGCGGGTGCAGCCAGGTGGCGGCCGAGCGGATCGCGGTTTCGGGATTCCGTCTGGCCCGCACTGCGATCGATCTGTGCCTGTC
>CAUUIU010000463.1:0-2563 GCA_963545025.1 uncultured Sphingopyxis sp.
CCGGCGTTCGGGATAGAGGCCGAACGGCAGGCTCGCGGTGAGCAGGATGGGATTGAGGTAGGATTCTTCCTGCACCATCCAGGGGAGCGGCTCGCTTTCCCAGAGGCGCTTCGCGCGCGCGGCCATTTCGCGCGCCTGGTGGCGGTCGCGGCCGAACACCCAGACGCAGGGCATCACCGAGACGAAGCGGCTGTTGCCGGCCTCATCGAGCACCCAGCCGATTTCCTCGATCTGCTTGCCGACCTCGACCGCGAAGCTGCCTGCGGCTTTCTGCGCAGAGAGGATCTGCGCGCGCTTGTGAATCTCGAACTGCGAATGGTCGAAGAGGATGTTGAGGCAATAGAGAAAGGGACCGCCGATCTGGTCGCTGTCCTCGGCGCTTCCGCGCATCCCGCCCGTCAGGCGGTTAGCGCGCTCCGCGGTAACGCGCCGCGCCGGCGCCTTTGGTGTCAGGCAGCGCGCGACCTGATTGCCGAGAAAGACTTCGGGGCCATCGAATGCGAGATCGGGGCCGGCATCGACGATCTGCTTGCGGATCGGCGGCGCGGCGCGGCCGGCTGAGGATGCTGCATAGACGCCGGGCGCAGCATCGAACACGCCATTGAAGATGCGCCGGTAGAACGCAACCATCTCTTCCGGCGCGAGACGACGGATGCCGAGTTTGGCGAGCTGCTCTTCGATCTGGCGGCGAAGGTCGCTGTGCATCGGTGTGCGCGTCTTGACCGCTAGGAAGGTCCGGAAATCGCGCACCGGGATGCCATGAAGCGCGGCGAGACCATTTCGACCTTCGTTGAGATAGGCATGCGTCCGCCGCGCCGACGCCTGGATCAACGGGTCAAGCCGCGTCTTGAGATCGAGATATTGGTCGAGCGCGGGCGCGATTAGCGGGTCGGCGAAGCTGATCAGCTGCACGACGCTATTCTCGGGAAACTGGATATTGAGCAGGCCGAGCAGCGCCTGGTGAACATGCGCGAACATATAGGCCGCGGGTGTCAGCTCCCAGGCATAACCCCAACCGTCGTCGATGCAGAGGAACGCCCCTTCTTCCTCGACCCATGCGACGAGCGGCACGAAGTCGGAATAGCGGTCGCGGGCAACCGCGCGGTGCAGAGCGGCGAAGGTCAGTCCGCCGCCAGTTCCGGTTCCGGGCGCTTTCACGGTCGCGGGTCCGTGGCGGAGGGCGCGATCGATGTCAGACCGGGTCCCGGTGCCTCACGGATCTGTTCGAGCACAGGCGCGCGCGCAGCGGCCGAGACAGGCGGTACCAGAAATCCACCGACCACCCAGGAAGGGGTTTCGAGGACCGAGTAGACGAAGCGCGGCATGTAGAGCCGGTCAGGCCGGTTTCGGTCGGCATAGGGGAGGATCAGTGTCCGAACCGCCTGGGCTGGCCGTAGCATCGGCGTATCGGGCGCATCGATGAGGCCCTGGAGCTCGCGGTAAACGCTATCGCGATAACCCGCATAAGCCCCAGCATCATTGCGATCGCGGCGCGGGGCGCGGCTGTCTTTTCCCTTCAGCAGCGCCTTGTCGCGCGTCACCGCCGGGTCGGAGCGCGATGTTCGGCCAGCGGCTGCATCTTCATAGGCTCTCTCGGGATGGATACATTGGCCATGATCGTCATTCTTGCAGCTGAATGTCTCGCTGTAGGGAGACATGGCGGAACCCAGCACCGCACAGCCCGCCAGGGGTATTAGAAGGGAAACTGTGATCCCGCTGCGGAGCAGGCGATGGCGGTTCGTCAAATCAAACATAGACAATCCTTTGAGATCGAGGCGGTGCATTAGAACTTGCTTCCGGCAGTCGGTTTGATTTCGAGCGTGACGCCTTCCTGGATGACGACCACGACGTCCTTCGCGGCGCCGACTTCGACAATGGGGCCGGCCTGGCGCGCGAGATCGAGGTAGAAATCCGTCAGCTTGTCGGAGGATTTAGAGAGCCCGCCTGCGATCCCGGCCTTGGCGGCGTCGCCCGCATCGAGCGACCGCACCGAGCCAAGCGCCGAGGTCGAGACCTCGCCGACGGTATTCTCGACCGTCTGGCTGATACCGCTGATCGTACCGGCGATGAAGGCGCGCGCAAGGCTCGCACCGGCGCGCGTGACCACCTTGCCGCTCAGACCCTTTTTGCCGTCGGTATCGACAAAGAAGCCCTTGATGGGCTGGTCGACCACCGAGCGTTCGTCGAAATCAACGCATGACAGCGACACGAGCTGGACCTCGACACGTTCCTTGGCGAGACTGCCGGTCGCATTGCCGATGACGAAGCAGCCCGAGAGGTTGGCTTTAACGTCATTGGGCAGCACCGCCGGCGCCTGGACGCGGGCAATCAGTGGCTCGGGGTTCGAGGTCGCATCGCGGCTTGCGAGCGCGTCGATCCCGGTCAGCAGCCGCGCCTTCATGAAACCAGGCGGCAAATAGATCGTCCGGGACTTTTTTTTAGCGCCTCCGGGTGCGGCCTTCCCGTCGGCAGAGGCAACAGCACCGGGCGCCGACACCGCCGCACCGATCGCGCCCACGCTTTTTTCGACGGGAGGTGCGGGCGGGGCAGGGGGCTGTCTCTT
>CAUUIU010000464.1:0-2550 GCA_963545025.1 uncultured Sphingopyxis sp.
CGCCCTGCCGGGTGACGATCACCTTGCGAAGGGTGCATGGGGAAGGGGTTTCGCCCTGATCAGTCAGGAGCGATTTGCTGTTAACCCGCCCGCTGGCGCGGCCGGGGCAAATCCAAATCTCTCTCTAACATCTCGGTATCAGACAAGCTTCATCGCCGTAGTGTGATGTGCCTTGGGGGGCTTTCTCAAGGATGCGCGGTCCCCCCAATTTTCCCGGGTCCGCCGCTGCGCTTTGGACCCAAGAAAATCGGTTCCCCCACGCCCCGCCGAGGCGGCGCGGGGACAAGCCCCACGTCCCTGACAAAGCCCCGTCGGCCCATCCGATGAGATTTCATCTTTCATCCAATCCCGGATGAGAGATCGACTTGTTCGGAGGCTTTTATGACTTCTTTCAACAACTTCGCCGATCTTGCCAGCTTCATCGCCGCCTCGCGCGAGGACGAGGGCCTGACCCAGACCTACGAGGGCGCGTTCATCGAACACAGCGAAATGGCCAAGCTCAGCGTCGTCGAGGCGCCCGAAGCGCTCGACATGCCCGATCCGGAGCAGGTGCGGGCCGCCGTCGAGATGATGATGGCGACGATGTTCGACGTGCTGCGCGACACCCGCATGGAACCGTTCGCGGCCGATCTGGCTTGGGGCTTCGCCAACAGCTTCCATGTGGTGGCGAAGCGGATCGAAGGCCGCGAGGATGACGCCGCCAAGAAGCTCGGCGATCTCGCCCGCAGCTACGACCCCTCGGAGATCTACGCCACCGAGCTGGAGGACACCCAGCTCCTCTGCCAGACGCTGCAGGGATGCCGCGAGGCGATGGAGTGCATGCGCGACCACGCCGCCGAAGTCTATCGCGTCGAAACGGGCAAGCCCTTCTCGCCGGTGCGGGGGAGCCGGGTTTCCACTGCCTTCAACGCCTCGATGATCGATGCCCGCGACTATCTCGCTTCCCGCGCCCGTGAACGCCGCGAGCAGTTCGCACCCGAAGGTCCGGTGGTTGCCTTCTCCGGCGGTCAGGTCTGGGAGGACGCGGACCTTCTCTGGAACGGCCTCGACAGCATCAAGACCCGCATCCCGGAGATGATCCTTGCGACCACGGCGCAGGCGAAGGGCTGCGATGCGGTCGCGCACGCATGGGCGGCATCGCGCGGCGTCAAAGTCATCCAGTTCCGCCTCGATCGGAGCCAGGGCAACCGCGCCGCCTTCGTCCGCAACGACCGCATCCTCAACCTCAAGCCCGTCGAAGCGGTTATCTGCGAAGGGTCGGGCATCCAGCAGAATCTCGCGCAGAAGCTCCGGCAGGCAGGCGTCCCACTCCACATCGTGCGTCTCGCGCACCAGCGCACTGCACAGCGGGCGTGAGTGCTCGTGGAGAGGCTCCGGCTTCGGCCGGGGCCTCTCCTCTTTTTCTTGCGTGGGAGTGCGGCGCTCAGGGGCATCGAGCCCCTTCGCGCCGCGAGACCTGAGCACCTGCGCGCTCGCTTTCGGGCCCTTCGACGGCTGTCCCGGCCCGCACTGCGGCCAAAGGGGAGGGGGTGAGAGACATCGGTTCAACAAGGGAGGACGAGATGTCCATAACGTTCAGCATTGTCACGTCCGCCGACGACAGCTGCGATCTCTACGCGGTTCTTGCATCCGAGCAGCTCACGCATTTTCTCGACATATTGCGTGCCGAAAGCGATCGTTCGAACACCGTTCTGCTCGATGGCGAAGGGGATCTCGCGGCGATGCTTTCCGACGGCTTCGAAGCACGCGTCTGCCCGGTTGCCCTCGCCGTTCTGGCTCGCGTGTTCGATTATGATTGCGCCGTCATCGCCGTCATCGACGAAGCGCAGTTTCGCCGACGCAAGATCACGATATGGCGGGACAAGCGGGACGGTTCGATCAAGATGTGCCCGTCGTTCACCTCCGACGCGGATGCGGAAATGACGCTGCCGACCGGCCATGCCTTCGCGCTCCTGGCGGGCCTCGGCGTCGAGACCTGGACCATCGGCGAGCGCCCCGTCAGAGATATTCGTCGTGCCCTCGCTGAACCTGCCACTACGCGCCGAATGGCTGCGGGGAAGGTCGCCCATTATGTCCCCGGCCTCCAGCGCTTGCTCGACACCGCACATTTCGACGATTCTTCCCGACTGGCATGGGCATAGCCTCCGCCCGTATCAGTCCGTGAAGGAGGGCGCGTCACCCAGCGCGGCGCGCCCATTTTTTCCTGCTGCCCCGGATCACGCCGATGCCTTGGCCTTCGGCTTCAAGAGCGTATCAACGGCAAGCTGAAGGTGGCTCGAAGCCTCATCCTCCTTGATCGCCGCCAGATAGTCGCGCGCCTGCCGCATCAGCGCCAAGGCCAACGCCCGCGTCACCGCTGGATCCTTCTCGTAGAGGTCCATATCGCCACCTGGAGCGCGGCCATCCTAGGGAGCATGTTGGAGCGCTCGTTGCCAATCAACTCCCGCGCCGAAGCGCGGGAGCCGGGGCTGGTAACACGTCGAGACATGCGCCTACGCTTGTGGCTTAGCTGCTGCCCGGCCTTCGACGCGAGGGTATCCTTTGTTGACC
>CAUUIU010000465.1:0-2549 GCA_963545025.1 uncultured Sphingopyxis sp.
GTGTCTCGTGGGCTCGGAGATGTGTATAAGAGACAGCTTCGCGGCCAGCCTGATCCCGGCCTGGGCCGCGCTGATCGCGCGCTGGCCGCTCCGCAAGTTCGACCTTGCCGAGGAGGATGTCGACAGGGCGACGCGCGGCAGCGAGCAGGACAGGCGAGCTCATGGCCTTCAGGCCGAATAGCAGCGCGCGGGTCGCGCGCGAGACGCTCGGCGGCGCGGACCCATGGTTCGCGCGCCTGCCGCAGCGCTCGCGCGACTTCGTGCAGGCCCACGTCAGCCTGCGGCATTTCCCCGACCGCGCCCGCGTCTATTCGGCGGGGGACGCGGGCGACGGCCTCTACCGGGTGATCGACGGCGAGGTCCGACTGATGGCTTATCCTGCGGTCGGGCGCGAGATGGTGACCTTTGTCGCACGCGGCGGTCACTGGTTCGGCGAATTGTCGGTGATCGACCATGGCCCGCGCCCGCACGATGCGGTTTGCCACGGACCGGTCTCGCTGCTGCATCTGCCGGCTTCCGCCATCGCCACGCATGCCGAAAACGATCCGGCCTTCATCGGCCAGGTTGCATTGATCGGCTGCGATCATCAGCGCGCAGCGCTCTCCTATATCGGATCAATGACGGGCCGGCCGGGCCGCGAGCGGATGGCAGGCATGATCCTTGCTATGGCCGGCCCCGATCCCCGCACACCGCATCCGGTGCTGCAGATGAGTCAAGAGGATCTGGCAGGCCGCGTCGGCCTGTCGCGCCAGCATCTCGGGAACCTTCTTTCGGAGCTGAAGGAGGGCGGCGTCATTTCGCTCGCCTATGGCCGGCTGGAGGTTCTCGATCCCGAGCGGCTGGCGCAGCACGCCGGACAAGGTGCCGCCTGATGCACGCATACTCCCATGATCGGCGCCAATTGCCATATCCTTGGCAGTCTCCCGCCGCGCGCCACTTTATCCCGGTTCGCGTCAAGCAGGAGATATGACATGGCTAGCTTATTGGAAACTTCCCGGCCCAGCGACACCGGCATTTCGGCGGAGGAATGGGCGCTGCGCGTTGATCTGGCGGCCGCCTATCGGCTCGTCGCCCATTATGGATGGGACGACCTTGTCTTTACCCATTTGTCGGCGCGGGTGCCGGGGCCCGATCATCACTATCTGATCAACCCCTATACGCATATGTTCGACGAGATCACCGCGTCGTCGCTGGTCAAGATCGACCTCGACGGCAACAAGATCGACGACACGCCGGCGCCGGTGAACCAGGCAGGTTTTGTCATCCACTCGGCAATCCATGGCGCGCGCGAAGACGCCGCCGCGGTCATCCATCTGCACACGCCGCATGGACAGGCGGTGGCGGCGATGGCGAGTGGGCTGCTGCCGCATAGCCAGACCGCGATGGCCGCGGTGCACGACATCGCCTATCACGACTTCGAGGGCATCGCGACCGATGTCGGCGAGCGCGAGCGGCTCGTCGTCGACCTTGGCGCCAAACATGCGATGATCCTGCGCAACCACGGCACGCTGACCGTCGGGCGCACCGTCTCGCAGGCGTTCATCCGCATGTATTTCCTCGAGCGCGCGTGCGAAGCGCAGGTGCTGATGCTCGCCGCCGGCCGCGACGGGCTCAACGAGCCGAATGACGGCGTTGCCGAAAAAGTCGCCGAACAGGTTGCCTCGCCCGCCAGCGCAGAGGGCATGCGCAATCTCGCCGAACATCTGATCTGGCCGGCGCTTCTGCGCAAGCTCGACCGGATCGACCCCGGCTTTCGGACCTAGCGAGAACGGCGCCGCGGCCGGTTTTTTGCTTTTTCCGGTCGCGGCCCAAATGAACGAAAAGGAACCCCGATTGCGTATCTGTATTTTCGGCGCGGGTGCGGTTGGCGGCCATTTTGCTGCCCGGCTCGCGGCTGGCGGTCACGATGTGTCGGTGGTGGCGCGCGGGCCGCAGCTGCCGGCGATCTGGGAAAAGGGGATCAAGCTGGTCTCCGGCGAGCAGGTGATCCAGGCCTCGGTGGCGGTGTCCGATAAACCCGCCGACCTCGGGCCGCAGGATTTGGTGATTTCGACGGTGAAGGCGACAGCGCTGCGGGGGCTGGCGAAGGGCATCGCGCCGCTGCTGGCGGATGATACGCCGGTCGTCTTCGCGCAAAATGGCATTCCGTGGTGGTATGTGATGGGCCTGTCGGGGTCCAAGCGCTGTGCGCCCGATCTCGGATGGCTCGATCCGGACGCCGCGCTGGCGGGCGCTATCGGCCCCGCGCGGACGATCGGCGGGGTCATTTTCTCGTCGAACCAACTCGTCGAACCCGGCGTCGTCCACAATGACTCGCCAGCGCGCAATGCGCTGATCGTCGGCGAAATCGACGATCGCGACAGCTCGCGGATTACCGAAATCCGCGCGGCGCTTGCTGCCAGCGGCATCGACTCCCCGCCCGCTCCCGATATCCGCGCGATGCTCTGGTCAAAGCTCATCAACAATATGACGGCGTCGGTGCTCTGCCTGCTCACCGGGCGCAAGGTCAGCGACCTCGCCGCCGACGACCAGCTGGCCGACACCCTGCT
>CAUUIU010000466.1:0-2537 GCA_963545025.1 uncultured Sphingopyxis sp.
CTGCGCAGCCTCGCGCGCTTCATGCTCGACCCGTCGATGGCGTGGATCGATACGCTCGACTATCATTATTACGATCAGGCGCAGTTCACCCGCGATTTCCAGCGCTTCATGGGGATGAGCCCGCGCGACTATGCCGCGCGGCCCAAACCGATCCTCGGCGCCGCCGCCTTCGCGCGCGCGGCGGCGGCGGGGGCGCCAGTGCAGGGCCTCCATAAGCCCGAGGGATAGGCGCAAAGCCGCCTGAAGGCTTGACCCGCGCGGCGCGTTCGGTGCAAGCGCGGGCGGCGGGCGCGCGGGCAGCCGTCGTATCCGGAAAGACCAAACGAAGACGCCGGCGGCGATATGCGCGCCGGAACAGGAAAGCGACGATGAGCGATATTCAGGCCCTGCAGGCCCAGCTGGTGAGCGACATAGAAGCGGCGGCCGACACCGATGCGCTGGAGGCGCTGCGCGTCGGGGCTCTCGGCAAGGCGGGGAGCGTCACCGGTCTTCTCAAGACGCTGGGCAGCATGACCCCGGAGGAACGCCAGTCGGTTGGCCCGCAGATCCATGCCTTGCGCGAAACGGTGACCGAGGCGCTTGGCATACGAAAGGCGGCGCTCGAAGGCGCGGCGCTCGAGGCGAAGCTCGCGACCGAACGGCTCGACATGACGCTGCCTGCCGATGCAGCGCCCAAGGGCAGCGTGCACCCGGTGAGCCAGGTGATGGACGAGCTTGCCGAAATCTTCGCCGACATGGGCTTTGCCGTCGCCACGGGTCCCGAGATCGAGGACGACTGGCACAATTTCACCGCGCTCAACATTCCCGAGACGCATCCCGCGCGCGCGATGCACGACACTTTCTATTTCCCCGATAAGGACGCCGAAGGCCGCGCAATGCTGCTGCGCACGCATACGTCGCCGGTGCAGATCCGGACGATGATGTCGCAGGAGCCGCCGATCCGCATCATCGCGCCGGGCCGCGTCTATCGCAGCGACAGCGACGCGACGCATACCCCGATGTTCCATCAGGTCGAAGGGCTCGTCATCGACCGCGGCATTCATATGGGCCACCTCAAATGGACGCTCGAAACCTTCCTCAAGGCCTATTTCGAGACCGACGATATCGTGCTGCGTCTGCGCCCCTCCTATTTTCCCTTCACCGAACCCTCGGCCGAGGTCGATGTCGGCTACCGCCATGAAAAGGGGCGCAGAATCGTTGGCGGCAACGGCGATGACGCCGGACATGCGTGGATGGAGCTGCTCGGCAGCGGCATGGTCAATCGCCGCGTGATCGCGAACTGCGGGCTCGACCCCGACGAATGGCAGGGCTTTGCCTTCGGGGTCGGGGTCGACCGGCTCGCGATGCTCAAATATGGCATGGACGACCTCCGCGCCTTCTTCGACGGGGACCTGCGGTGGCTGTCGCACTACGGGTTCGGCGCGCTGACTGTGCCGACGCTGAGCGGGGGGATTTCGGCATGAAGATCACCCTCGACTGGCTGAAAGAACATCTGGATGGTGACTTCACCGTCGCCGATGTTGTCGCCACGCTCAACCGCATCGGCCACGAAGTCGAAGGCGTCGAGAATCCGGCCGAGAAACTCGCCGGTTTCCGCGTCGCGCTCGTGCTGACCGCCGAGAAACATCCGCAGGCCGACAAGCTGCAGGTGCTGACCGTCGATACCGGCGACGGCGGTCCGCCGCTGACCGTCGTGTGCGGCGCCCCCAATGCGCGCGCCGGCCTGATCGGCGTGCTCGGGCTTCCCGGCGCGATCGTGCCCGCGAACGGCATGGAGCTGAAGGTCGCCGCAGTGCGCGGCGTCGAATCGAACGGCATGATGTGCTCGACGCGCGAGCTCGAGCTTGGCGACGACCATGACGGGATCATCGAACTGCCCGCCGACGCCCCGGTCGGTACCCCCTTCGCCGATTATTCGGGCGCGGGCGATCCGGTGGTCGATATCTCGATCACCCCGAACCGGCAGGACTGCATGGGCGTGCGCGGCATCGCGCGCGACCTCGCCGCCGCCGGGCTCGGCACGCTGAAGCCGCTCGCGGTCCCCGCGATCGAGGGCCAGGGCACCATCGCGACCGAAATCCGCACCGACGCGCCCGACGCCTGCCCCGCCTTCTACGGTCGCACCATCGCGGGCGTCGACAATGGAGTCGCGACCCCCGATTGGATGCGCCGTCGCCTCGAAGCGATCGGCCAGCGGTCGATCTCGGCGCTGGTCGACATCAGCAATTATGTGATGTTCGACCTCGGCCGTCCGAGCCACATCTATGATCGCGCCCAGCTGACCGGTGCGCTCGTCGCCCGTCGCGCGAAGGCAGGCGAGACCGTCACCGCGCTTAACGGCAAGGAATACACGCTCACCGACAGCATGACGGTGATCGCCGACGACCGCGGCGTCCATGACATCGCGGGCATCATGGGCGGCGAGCATAGCGGCTGCAGCGAGACGACGACCGACGTGCTGGTCGAAGTCGCTTACTTCACCCCCGAACGCATCGCGCTGACCGGACAGGCGCTGGCGCTGACCAGCGACGCGCGCA
>CAUUIU010000467.1:0-2525 GCA_963545025.1 uncultured Sphingopyxis sp.
ACTCGCGAGATGGCGGTCGAGCCCGTCGACGACCTCGTCGAGCCGGTCAACCGCGACGACGCGGGTATCGACCGGGGTGCGCCCCGGCGGCATCTCGTCGATCTGCGACACGTCCATCTCGCCATGATTGGCGAGTTGCAGTGTGCGCGGGATCGGGGTCGCGGTCATCACGAGCAAATGCGGCGGGCGCGCTGCCTTTTGTGTGAGCATCAAGCGCTGTGCAACACCGAAGCGATGCTGTTCGTCGACGACGACCAGCGCCAGATCCTTGTACGTTACCGCCTGCTGAAAGATCGCATGCGTGCCGACGAGGATGTCGATGCTGCCATCGGCGAGGCCCATCAGCGTCGATTCGCGGACCTTGCCCTTGTCACGCCCGGTGAGGATCGCGAGGTTGACCGGCAGACCCGCCAACATCCGCTGCAAGGTCGCATGATGTTGACGCGCGAGGATTTCGGTCGGCGCGAGCAGCGCCGCCTGCGTTCCCGCTTCAACCGCCGCCAGCATCGCGCGCAGCGCGACGAGCGTCTTTCCCGAACCGACGTCGCCCTGCAGCATGCGCAGCATCGGCGTGTCCTGCGCCATGTCGCCCGCAATCTCGCGCCCGACGCGCTCCTGCGCACCGGTCAGCCCGAAGGGCAGTTGCAGCGCATCGGTCAGCCGGCCGTCGCCGGCGATCGGGCGGCCCTTGCGCGTCCTGAGGCCCTGGCGGATCAGCATCAGCGCAACCTGGCTCGCGAAAATCTCGTCATAGGCGAGCCGGTCGCGTGCGGCCTCGTCGCGCGGGCTCGCATGCGCGCGCTCCATCGCCTCACGCCACGCGGGCCAATTCCGGCTGGCGAGCAGCGGCGCGTCGATCCATTCGGCAAGCTCGGGCCGCCGTTCGAGCGCCACCGCGCCGAGCTGCGACAGCCGCGCATTGGTCAGCCCCTCGGTCAGCGGATAGACGGGCTCGTGGATCGCGATTCCCGCTTCGTCGTCGGGTTCGGCGACATGGTCGGGGTGCACGATCTGACGCATGTCGCCATAAAGGTCGAGCCGCCCCGAGACGCGGCGTTTTTCGCCCAAGGGAAAGAGCTTGCGCGCGAGGCCCGAGGTCCGTCCGAAATAGACAAGCCGGACATGGTCACCTGCGTCGTCGAATGCCTCGACCCCGAAAGGCGCGCGCGGACTGCGGCCGGGGCGATAATCCTGTGCCGTCAGCTCGACGATGATCGTTTGCCCCGCCTGCGCCTGATCGAGCCGCTCGACCGGAAAGCGCGAGATCAGACCCGTCGGCAGGTGGAAGAGTACATCGACCACGCGCTCCAGCCCCAGCCGCGTCAGGGGCTTGGCAAGCTGCGGCCCCACACCTTTCAGGTCGGTGAGCGCGGCAAAGAGCGGATTGAGTATCTCGGGTCGCATGGCTACTGCGTCCCATCTATCGCTTGCTTGCCCCGTGCGCCACTCCCGGCAGCATGGGCTATCGGGATTCCCGCCGTGTCCGACACCGACCGCCTCAAACGCCTGAAATTCCGCGCCTGGCACCGCGGCACGCGCGAGGCCGACTATATGATCGGTGGCTTTTTCGACCGCTATTCGGCCGAGTGGAGCGAAGACGAGATCGCCTGGTATGAAATCGTTGTCGAGGAAGACGACATCGACATCATGGCGTGGGCGCTCGGCACGGGTCAGCCACCCGCGCATCTCGATCGACCCGAGATGATCGCCGCGATGCGCCGTCTGGATTATATCCCGCTGCCATGACGATGCCCGCCGCCGACATTTTTGCCGCGATCGGATCGGCATCGACGCCGCTGACGCTCGCGCGCGCGGCCGATGGCTTCCTGCCGCTGCTGCTCGCCGACCTTGCGCGGGCGAGCGACAAACGCCTCGTCTACGTCGCAACCGACGATACCGCGATGCAGGCGATCGCCGACGCCGCGCCCTTCTTTGCGCCCGACCTGATCGTCCATCGTTTTCCAGCGTGGGACTGCCTGCCCTATGATCGCGCGGGTCCATCGATGCGCGTCAGCGCCGACCGGCTTGCGACGCTCTCGGCACTCCAGCTCGCGCCGAAGCGCGGCGAGCTGATTCTCACCACCATCGCGGCGATCACCCAGCGCACGCTGACGCCCTTCCGCATTCGCCAGCTTGCGACGACGCTCGCGGCGGGGCAGCGGATCGACCGCGACGCACTGGCCGAACTGCTCGTCTCGAACGGTTTCAGCCGCGTCGATACCGTTGCCGATCAGGGCGAGTTCGCGGTGCGCGGCGGCATCCTCGATCTGTTTCCGGCGGGCGAGGAGACGGGACTGCGCGTCGATTTCTTCGGTGACGAGATCGAGAGCATCCGCCGTTTCGATCCAGCCGACCAGCGCAGCCTTGGCCCCGCCAAGGCGCTGCAATTGCTCCCCGCGTCCGAAACGCTGCTCGACGAGGCTACGATCAAGCGTTTCCGTTCGAGCTATCGCGATCTGTTCGGGGGGCAGTCGACGGGCTGTCTCTTATACACATCTCCGAGCCCACGAGACACTGAGCGATCT
>CAUUIU010000468.1:0-2515 GCA_963545025.1 uncultured Sphingopyxis sp.
ATGCTGGCGCCGAATTCATCGTCTCGCCCGGCCTGACCGACAATCTCGGCAAGGCAGCCGTCGCGAGCGGCATTCCCTTTCTTCCCGGCACCGCCAATGCCGGCGACATCATGCGCGGTATGGACCTTGGCCTGTCGCGGTTCAAATTCTTCCCTGCGGCGACGAGCGGCGGCATTCCGGCGCTGAAAGCGCTCGCCGGCCCCTTCGGCCAGGCGCGCTTTTGCCCCACTGGCGGCATCACCCCGGCGACCGCGCCCGACTGGCTCGCGCTCGAAGCCGTGCTCTGCGTCGGCGGCAGCTGGGTCGTTCCGTCGGGCCCGCTCGACCCGGCCCAAATCGAAGCACTTGCGCGCGAAGCATCTGCCCTTTCGCGCCATTGATAAACGCCATCTTTACTGCCACTGTGCCTAGGTAAAACGGCAACATAGCCGTTGGTGGGGAGACAGGCGTGCCGAGGCCGCAACCGCATTTGGACGAAGTTCTGGCATCGGAGCCGGGGTCGCATATTGCCGCGCTGTTCGATTTCGACGGCACCATCATCTCGGGCTATTCCGCGACCGCCATGCTGCGCGAGAAATTCCAGCGCCGCGAAATGTCGATGGAGGAAATCGCCGAGACCGCGCAGGTGGTCGCGCAGCACAGCCTTGGTCAGATCGGCTTTTCGGGCCTGATGACCGCCGCCGCCAAATTCATGAAGGGCGTCGACGAGGAAAGCTTCGTCGAGTTCGGCGAAGAACTCTACAAAAAGCATATCGCCCGGAAGATTTACCCCGAGACGCGCGCGATCATCGAGGCGCATCAGGCGAAGGGGCACCGCGTCGCGATCATCTCGTCGGCGACGATCTACCAGATCGAACCGACCGCGCGCGACCTCGGGATCACCGATATCAAATGCTCGGCTTATGAGATCGAGGATGGCGTTTTCACTGGCGAGATCATCCGCCCCTTGTGCTTCGGCGACGGCAAGGTGCTCGCCGCCGAGGAACTGGCGGCCGAATATGGCCTTGATCTCGACAACAGTTTTTTCTATTCCGACAGCGACGACGATATCGAACTGCTCGAACGTGTCGGCAAACCACGCCCGCTTAACCCGAACATGAAACTGAAGGCCATCGCCGACGAGCATGGCTGGCCGGTGCAGCGCTTCGCCAGCCGCGGCACGCCGTCGTGGGTCGATTACACGCGCACCATCTACGCCACCGGCTCGCTCGTCGGTGCGTTCGCTGCCGGCCTGCCGATCTGGGCGCTCACCCGCTCGCAGCGCGAAGCGGCGAATTTCTCGATCGGTCTGTTCGGCGATTTCGCGACCGCGATCACCGGCGTCGAACTCGAGGTCGAGGACGAGCGCCACCTCTGGTCGTCGCGCCCGTGCATCTTCATCTTCAACCATCAGAGCAAGGCGGACGTGATGATCCTCGCCAAGCTCATCCGCCGCGACATGGGCGGGGTGGGCAAGAAAGAGATCAAGGATATCCCCATCCTCGGCAAGCTGATGGAATGGGGCGGCACCGTCTTTGTCGACCGCGCCGACGGCAAGAGCGCGATCAAGGCGATGGAGCCGCTGGTCGATGCGATCAAACATGAGGGCAAGTCGATCTGCATCTCGCCCGAGGGCACGCGCACGCTGACGCCGAAGCTCGCGCCGTTCAAGAAGGGCGCCTTCCATCTGGCGATGCAGGCGGGCGTCCCGATCGTCCCGATCGTCATTCATAACGCGACCGACGTCGCCCCGAAAAACGAATTCGTGATGCGCCCCGCGACGGTGCGCGTCACCGTGCTGCCGCCGGTCGACACGTCGAAGTGGAGCGTCAAGACGCTGAACAATCATGTTCGCGACGTGCGGAACATGTTCCTGCGCACGCTCGGCCAGCCCGAGGAAAGCGCCGCGGAATCGGTGGCGAAAGAGGCAGCGCCGTTGGCAGAGGAGAAGCCCGCAACGAAGGCGGCGGACAAGAAGCCCTCACCCAAGAAAAAGGCGCCAGCCAAAAAACCGGCGGCCCGCAAGGGAAAGACCGGCTAAGCGGTGGCCGACGGAACGCCCCGCAACCCGATCGTGGCGGAGGAGGCGGCCGACCGGCTCTATATCATCGACGCGCGCAACGGCGTTGAGCGGCGTATCCTGCTCGACTGGATCCATTCGACGTTCAATGATTTGGGGGGCGACGCCCAGCCGCAATGGGCCAGCCTCGACATCGAGGACGGCGACCATGCACTGCCGGTAGACATGTTGCAGGCACGGCTCGGCGGACAGGCCTCGCGGCAGGTCGTGCCGCTGCGCGTCGCCTGGCGCATTCCGGGTTTCGACCGCGACCGCGCGCTCAAATTCCGCCACCTTATCTTCGGCGACCCGCGCCATCCCGGCCCGCTCCGGTCGCGGCTGATCCTGCTGCGCGATCGGCGCCGCGCGCAGATATTGGTGGGCGAGGCCGCCTCGCTCGATACGCTGCGGACACGTTATTGCGCGCAGACCCTGTCTCTTATACACATCTCCGAGCCCACGAGACACTGAGCGATC